>WOZL01000112.1 GCA_011620305.1 Candidatus Dojkabacteria bacterium
AATACCAACAGCCATAAGTATTATTATAATACCCATGACGATAAGCATTTCAACAAGTGTGAACGCTTTTAATCTTTTTCTCATGTAATTAATTAATTAAAAAATTATATATTTATATATTTACGTATATAACTAAATTACACCAATACCTATACTCTGTCAACCTCCTATAACTTCTGTCAATTGGAACATAGGCATATATATAGCTACAGAAATAAAACCCACTGTTACACCCATGATAACAAGGAAAACTGGCTCTAGTACAGAAGACAGATTAGCAGTAGCTTGATCAACCTCATCATTATAATACTGAGCAATCTTATCCAATACCACATCTAAATTACCAGTCTCTTCACCAACCGCAATCATACTACTAACAAGTAGAGGATAGTGCTCACTACGAGCAATAGGCACAGCTAATGCACCACCTTTTTCTACATCATTCTTAGCCTCTAAGACAACATCACTAAACAGAGAATTTGATAAAGACTGTGCTGTTAGCTCAAGAGCTTTCATAATAGATAAACCACTAGAAAGTAGTAATGCCATAATTCTAGTAAACTGAGCTAATTGCATCTTAGTAACTACTGGACCAACAATTGGAATCTTAACTATAATCTTATCCCATGTACGTTTACCATTCTCAGTATCTAAATAAACCTTTACACTAATACCAACAATAATTAATATTGTTAGAACAAGCCACCAATAAGCTGTAACAAATTGACTGGCAGAAATAAGAAACTGTGTAGTCCACGGAAGTTCTGCTCCAAATTCTCCATAAATCTCAGACATCTCAGGAACAAGTACAAACATAAGGAGAGCAATAACAGCTACAATAACAACTAAGATAATTGCTGGATAGATTAAAGCACCTTTTAGCTTACCCTGTAGAGACTGCTTCTCCTCTAACTCAACAGCTAATTTAAGAAGTATCTCATCTAACCGACCACTCTCCTCACCAGCCTCAATGAGATTTAAGGTAATATCATCAAATATCTCCTCTTGATTAGAGAAAGACTCAGCTAATCCTTTCCCAGACTCTACATCACTCTTAACTTCTGCAATTACTCTTTTGAAGAGGGGATTACTAGTCTGTATCTCCATAATCTCAAGAGATCTTGTTAAAGGCAAACCAGAGGAGACCATGGTTGCCATCTGCCTCATAAAAACAACCTTTTCTTTTAGAGGAACTCCACCAATATTAATTTGGCCAAGCCTCTCTAAATTAAAATCGAAAGTCTCTTTAATATCTACTATAACCAAGCCCCTATCATGAAGAATCTCGGCAACTGCGTTTTCATCTCTAGCAGTAAGGGTACCTTTTAACTCTTTACCCTCCGTAGTTCTAGCAGAGTATTTATATGTTTTCATCAATCTTTATGACTTAAGTAATCTAGTAACTTCCTCAGGATACACAGCATACTCCTGAGCTTTAGAAACACTAATAACACCCTCTCTAACTAATTGCACTAACGATCTCTCAAGTGAAATCATACCTATATCAGAGCTAGTTCTAATTACATTATCAATCTGATGAGATTTACTCTCACGAATCAAGGTCTGTACAGCTGGATTAACAACTAGTATTTCTGCTACTGCACGTCTACCACCCTGTTCTAAAGGAATTAGTCTTTGTGCAATTACTACCTCAAGTATATTTGATAGCTGAGCTCTAATCTGAGACTGCTGCTCTTCTGGAAATACATCTATCATTCTATCTATACTTTGAGCTGTACTATTAGTATGCAAAGTAGCAAATACAAGATGACCTGTTTCAGCTAGGGTAATAGCAGACGCTATTGTTTCATAATCCCTCATCTCACCAACAAGTATGATGTCTGGGTCTTGTCTCATAGCACTCTTTAAAGCTATTGTCCAAGAGTGAGTATCTTGACCCATTTCTCTTTGATCAAAAAGAGATTTCTTACCATCGAAAATATATTCAATAGGGTCCTCTATAGTTACAACTCTTTCAAATCTAGACCTATTTATATCTTCAAGCATAGCAGCAATAGTAGTACTCTTACCATGCCCAGTAGGACCAGTTACCAGTACCATCCCCTGCTTAAGTTGAGCAAACTGATGATATATTGGAGGCAATTTTAACTCCTCAATTGTTCTAACCCTGCTTGGGATTAACCTAAAGGAGGCAGATAGCGTTTTCATAGAGTAAAATGCATTTATTCTAAACCTACCTACATATTTACCTTCATGAGTATAAGCAAAGTCAATCTCCTTATTAACCTCTAAAAGCTCTCGCTTATCATCACTAAGTAGTGGGAGAATTAACTCCTCCGCTTTTGCTGGATCTATAATCTCATCATTTACCTTCTGGAGTTTACCATCAACCCTTATAATAGGTGGATATCCAACTGTAAGATGCAAATCTGAGGCCCCTTTCTCTATAGTATATTCGAAAAGGTGAGATATACCCTCTGGTTCAGGAGAAGAAGTTTGATTTTCATCCATCATAGCTTGCTTGATTACCTCATCATCACCTAATTTATTTATTTCAAGCTCAGGGGAAGTTTTTTTCTGGTTAGTTTCAACTTCTGGCTCTGCATTCTGTGGTTTAACTTTCTCGTTCTCTTCAGGTACCCCAGGTAGGGGTGTAGCCAAATTCTTCTCTTTTGGAGTCCTTTGCATAGCTCTTGGTAGTTTAGGATCAGGCATAATATCACTTAAATCCTCCTCAACAACACCATCAGGAGTAGGGACTGTTCCATTTTGACTGTTATTAAGATCTTGTTGCTGACTACCATTAGCTTGTGGAGTAGAACCATTATTCAAAGTAGGCGTAGTAAGGTCTATTCCATTATTTTGGGCAGTATTATCCATTTTTCTAACTTTAAATTTAAACTACTCTCTGGACACCCTCATTACTTCTTCTATTGTAGTGATTCCTTCCAAAGATTTCAAATATCCATCTTCAACCATAGTAAGCATACCATTAGATTTGGCCTCATGTTCCAAATCCCTTGCAGTTGCCTGTTCCATAACTAATCTACTAATCTTCTCAGTAATATCCATTACCTCAAAAATACCAATTCTTCCAGAGTAACCACTTCCTCCACATCTATCACACCCTTTACCTCTATATAGGTAGAACTGAGGTTTTCCATCTGGTCCAACTTGGGCCTCTTTCATTACGGAAGATCCATTCTCACCCTTATCTTTCTTTGCTGCTATCACTTGGTTTATATATGACACAATATCAAATTGAGGTACATCACTAAACTCCTTAATTATGTCCTCAACTATCGTAGGCTCAGCTGGATAGGCCTCTATGCAGTATCTACAAATTCGTCTTGGAAGACGTTGAGCTACTACAGCACGAATTGTAGAAGCAAGAAGATATGGCTCAATACCCATATCAAGTAGTCTAGGTATAGCTGCAGGTGCACTATTAGTATGTAAAGTAGACATAACTAAGTGACCCGTAAGTGAAGCTTGTATAGCAAGCTCTGCAGTCTCCTTATCTCTAATCTCACCAACCATGATTATGTCTGGGTCTTGTCTGAGTACAGACCTAAGAGCATTAGCAAAAGTTAGACCAATATCGGAATTAATCTGAATTTGGGTAACACCTGGTATACGAATCTCAACAGGATTCTCAAGAGAAATAATATTAACCTTAGGGTCATTAATTTTCATAAGGGAGGAGGCTAATGTCCTAGTCTTACCACTACCAGTAGGACCAGTTACAAGTACAATACCGTTTGTAACTTTAATAGCATCCGTGAATATTTTATATGCATTACCTCTCAAACCAGTAGTTTCCAATGTAATACCAGCAGTATCACCCTCTAAAAGACGCATAACAACCTTCTCACCATGTATAGTTGGCATAATGGAGACACGTATGTCTATCTTCATACTATCAACTTTAACCTGAAATCTACCATCTTGAGGTAATCTCTTTTCATCAATTTTTAAATTAGAAAGAATCTTAATACGAGAGGATAGTGCGGGCGCTAAATTCTTTGGCAATACAAGTCTCTCTGTCATAACACCATGGATTCTAAATCTTACTCTAACCTTAGTTTCCATTGGTTCAA
>WOZL01000055.1 GCA_011620305.1 Candidatus Dojkabacteria bacterium
ATAGAGAGGGACTAATATACTATGAATAATAAAAGGAAATTAAAAGCATTTAGTTTAGTAGAGTTAATAATAGCCATCGGCGTATTTGCAACTATTTCCTCTATGCTCATCTTTTTGGTAATAGATGCTAAGAAGACTTTAGATAATACAAAGACTAGAGCTACAGCTACTAACCTAGTACAGGAAATAAATAGTGCACTCATTCTTCTGAAAAATCAGAGTTGGCAGAATATCTCAATGCACTCTGATGGTAATCCTAAACATCTAGAATTTATAGATGGAAATTATCAATTTGCTGATGGAGAAGGTACATACCAAAGTCTTACTTACTCTTTTACTATTTCTGATGCCCTAAGAGATATAACTGGTACATTAATTGATACGGGTGGTGAGACTGACCCACATACAAGATTGATTAACATATCTATACTCTGGACAGACTCCTTGGGTAGAGAGCAAACAGAGGATCAGAAGCTATATATAAACGATTGGAATACATACTCTCTCATAGATACACTTGTAGAGGATTTTAATTTAGGTACACATAACGGAACATATGTAGAGAGTATTACAGATGGAGAAGTAAGTTTAGAGAAAATGCTTTACTCTGATTGGTGTAATCCTTCTATAAGCACTACGACCTTTGATTTGTCTAAAAATGGTGTTGCAGCTAGTATCTCTACCTATGGCAATTCAGTAATTATGGGTACTGGTGGTAACGCTTCTGGTCTTCCCTTTATCAAAGCAATTGTTACTGAGAATTTCCCAGAGCCTCCTACCATAACTGAAGATACTTCATATTCTACGACTGATAAGGTAAATGATGTATTTTTACTAAATGAAACCTATACTCTACTTGCCACTGACACTGGTAGTAAAGAGGTTATGATTCTAAATATCGATACTCCAATAGAACAAATAGGATATTTTGACATACCTACACAAACTACGGCACAAAACATATATGCCTACGATACTACTGGATATGTGAGCCATAAAAATAATTTGACAACTTTTGATTTAACATCACCTCTTGGTTCAAGAGCTCAGATTGAATCTATATCTTTGGGTGGCACAGCTAATAAAACTTTAGTTACTGACCTCTATGTTGATAATCAGTACGTATATATGACATTAGAAGAGCACAGTAGTGAGTTTGTAATATATGAGCATACCCCTACTTTGAATCTAGTAGGAGCAATTGATCTGGGTGATATGAATGCTACCGCCCTATTTATATCAGAAGATAAGACAAGAGCCTTTATAGGGACTAAGAATAACGCACTAGATGAGCTATTTGTAATTGATATCTCAGATATTAATGGGACTTACAGTGTAATATCTTCCTTAGATCTAGGTGGTATGTCTGTAAATGCCCTTATTTCAATTGAACACAGAATTATGATTGGTGGTGAAGGAGGACAGCAGTACCAAGTTGTAGAGATAGATACCTTAACAAATCCTACAGTATGTGGTGGCCTATCAATAACCTTCCCTGTATATGATATTACTTTAGTACAAACAGATACTAGCAACTACTCATACATACTTACTGGAGACTCTAGCAATGAACTACAAATTATCAGAGGAGGATTAGGTGGAGGTGGAGCTGATGGTAACGGATATCTACCTGAAGGAGAGTTTACCTCTCAAATATTTGATACAGGCTCTGCCGTTAGTGAGTACTATATAATTGTCTTAGAGGATACAATACCAACTGGCACTTCACTTAAATTACAGTTAAGAGCAAGTGATATGGCAGACATGTCAGGATCAACATTTATAGGCCCAGATGGAACAAATACAACTTACTATGAGAATTCTAATGTATATAATATTGCAGATGGTTTAATTGGAAGATATTTTCAGTATAAAGTAATCTTTGGTTCAGATACTGTAAATACACCTTTACTTGAGCAAATAGTAATCAACTATGAAAAATAAACTAAAGGGATTCACACTGATAGAAACTGTACTGTATATTGGACTATTCTCCATAATACTTCTAATGGTTATTAGCTTTATGCTAATGACCCAAGAATCTACAGCTAATACAGAAAGTATTGAAGCTCTTTATAACTCATCCCAGTTTATCACCCAACATATCAACTATACTTTTGAGAATGCTTCATCAGTTGATGAAACCAATTCTAATTTTGAGATAGATTCTGGAAAATTAACAATACTAGTTGACACTCTTAATAAGGTATATGAGATACAAAACCAACAGCTATACTACGATGGAGTACCAATATCCCCACCGAATATCTCTGTTGAGAAGCTCTATCTTACTCCAATTTACAAGGAGACTGATATTACTGCAGTAAGAATAAACATACTACTTAGAGATAAGAAGAATACAAACAGGACTGAAGAGATTAATTTGTTATCTACCTTTAGATGAAATTAAAAGGTTATGTAGCTCTAACAACAGTATTAGTTATACTACCCCTACTCCTCATAACTGGGGTTAACGCAGTATATAGTAACATGACATCTTTAATAGTTGGAAAAATGAACTATGACTATCAAATCTTACAAACAAATGCTGAGACATGCTTAGAAGAGAGTGTATATAAAATTAAGTGGGGAGTAGATTACACTGGTACCTTTACCATAGATATGGAAGATTGGAGCTGTACATCTACTGTAACTAATAAAGATTTGGAGCCTGCTATTAAAGTTATTGAAATGGACCTAACTGATAAAAATAACAGTGTACAAAAACATGTAATAAAGGAATTAAATATTAACAGTAACCCATTTGAACTTAAAAATATTTAAAACAGAATGTAAGAGTACTGAGAAAGTATTTGTTGGAATACTAGGAATATCTATACTACTCTTAATATATAACTCAATTTACTCTACACTCCCCCTACTTCAGACAATCATTTTCTATCTCATCTTACTAGTCGTCCTCTGTATACTCTTCTACATCTCCTACGTGGATTTTAAGACTATGGAAATTGATAGTTGGTTAACTCTAGGGGCTATACTGTTTCTTCTTGTAATAAACATATCCCTGTACTTTCTTACAAATCCAAATATTGGATTAGTAGTAAGTGAGAGATTCTCATATATCCCTTATGATAATTTCCTATTAGCATTAATCTTATCTATACCTTTTCTACTCATTACTCTAATTAGTAAAGAAAAGGCGATAGGTTTAGGAGATGTTAGAGTAGCCATTATTGTGGGCCTGCTAATTGGATATTCTAATGCAATGATGTGGGTATATATTACTGTTTTCTCTACTCTTCTTTACGGTTTAATTGTAGGTTACAAGAAGAAAAAGAAATTGAAAGATATAAGAATACCTTTCACTCCCTTTATGATCCTAGCTACTGTCTTGAGTTTGTTGATTGATATGTATATTTAAATTTTTTAACTCTCTACTATATAAACCAAGCAGAAGAGAAATTGAAGTTGAAATAGATTATCTAGGATTTGAAATACCCAATTACTGGGTTGTAGGATTTAGACTTGATGAAGACGAGCAATTTAGATTCGATGAAAAAATCTATCGAAAAATAGTTAAGTAGGGAATGATGGTTGCGGGGGTCGGATTCGAACCGACGACCTCCAGGTTATGAGCCTGACGAGCTTCCACTGCTCTACCCCGCGTTATTAATACGAGGTAATTATATCTCAATATAGGGGATATTAGCAAATACTAATAACCTCTAACTATAAAGTCTACCCATTCATCAAAAACATCCTCCTCAACTATATCCTCTTCTGGATACAGTATTGCTTGTACTTTCTCCTTACCAACTTCTATTAAATCATCATCTATCACAAACACTATCTCATTCTCTTTACCGTAATTTAACCTATCTCTAGCCTCTTTCTCTAAGCTCTCTATACTCCCAGCATTCTCAATCCGCAACGATAACTCTAAATTCTCTATTCTTAATTCCCTTACTTCCTGTTCAGCCTGTCTAAGTAAAGATATTTTCTGAAACATTTGCTTAACAGATCTATATACACTAAGTATCATTAATGCAGATATTATTAACAACACAATCTGCCCTAGCCCACTATCTAATAT
>WOZL01000015.1 GCA_011620305.1 Candidatus Dojkabacteria bacterium
GAAATTCCTGGGGACGCTGCTTTTTACGGACCTAAGATTGATGTTTTAGCTGTTAACGTCTTCGGTAAAGAAGATGCAATATCAACTATACAATTAGACTTTAATCTTCCTAAAAAGTTTGACATTAAATATATAGACTCTAATGGAGAAGAACAAGAACCATTCGTAATTCATAGAGCTTTAAGTGGTTCATTTGAGAGGTTCTTTGCTTTCTTAATTGAACATCACGGTGGAGACTTCCCACTATGGCTAACACCCGAACAGGTAAGAATAATACCTATATCCGAAAATCACAATGAGTATGCAGATGAGATATACAGTATTCTCAAAGATGCTAAGATTAGAGTAGATATTGATGACAGAAGCAAGAGTATGCAATCAAGGATTAGAGATGCTGAAAAAATGAAAATCCCATATATTGTTGTAGTAGGGGATAAGGAGATTGAAACTGAGACTGTATCTGTAAGGTCTAGATTAAACAAAGAACTCGGATTGATGAAAAACCAAGAGTTCATAGACTACCTTAAAGAAGAAATTCGTACTAAGGGTAATAAATAAATTAAAAATATTTAACAATAATTAATGGCGTACAATAGATATAAAAAGAAGGAGAGTGGTCCAAAGAAAAATGAAAGAATTAGAGCAAAGGAGGTTATGGTTGTAGACGATGATGAAGGTAAGATAGGTGTAATGAAAACAGAAGATTCAATTGCCAAAGCAAAAGAGCAAGGATTAGATCTAGTCGAAGTTGCACCAAAAGCCCAACCACCTGTTTGTAAGATAATGGATTATTCTAAATATATTTATAGACAAAAAAAGAAGGCAAGAAAAAATAGAAAGAAAAGTAAACAGAAAGATATGAAAGAGTTTAAATTTAGTCCAGTTATTGATGTAGGTGATATCAATACTAGGGTTAGAAGAGCTACTGAGTATTTAGAGAAGGGTCACCCTGTTCGTATCACAATGTATAGAAGAGGCAGGCAATCCCGAGAACAAGCCGAAAAGGTATTCAATGAAATATTGACTAATTTTGATGAATATAGTAGCATTGAGCCGACCCCAAAGAAAGAAGGGCGTAATATGTATATCACATTTTTTAAGAAAAATGGCTAAACAGAAAACAAATAAAACAGCAAAGAAAAGAGTTAAGGTTACTAATCCTAAAGGAAATAGAAAGCCTAAAATTCTTTACAAGAAAAGTCATCAAAATCACTTAAGAACTAAGAGATCTTCACGTGCTAAGCGAAGACAAGCAGGTCCTAAGGTTGTAGATAGTTCTAATGAGAAAGTGCTATATAGAAAAATTGTAAATCTTTAATCCAATGAGAGTAAAATCAGGTACAACAAGAAGAAAAAGACATAAGAAAACTTTAAATGAGACAAAAGGTTACAGATTAACCAAAAGTAAGCTCTATAAAGTTGCCCACGAAGCTCAAATGCATGCTGGTCAGTACTCCTACAATGATAGGAGAAGACGAGGGAGCAATATGAGAAGACTTTGGATAACCAAAATTAATGCAGCTTGTAAAAATAACAACATTAAATACAGTGATTTTATTAATAAGCTTAAAGAGAAAAATATTAAGCTAAATAGAAAAGTACTTGCTGATATAGCAATGAATGAACCTGAAACTTTTACCTTTTTAGTAGAAAGTTTGTAGGGTTCTTCACTCTGATTTTACTAAAGGACTCTACAAAGAGTCCTTTTTTGTTTAAAATAATATATAATCAAATTAAGCTACATACATATGAAAGATTTACAGAAACTAAAAACAGAAGTTCAAGAAGATATAGATCAGCTTGATAGTAATGAGCTTAAAAAGAAGTATCTATCTTCAGATGGTGTAATTAGAGAATATTTCTCTAAGATTTCTAACGTTGATAAAGATAATAGAGCAAAATACGGTAAAGAATTAAACAGTATAAAAAATCTGATAGCACAATCAATTGAACAAAGTAGTAAAGAGATAGTTACTCAAAGAGCAAAAAGAGTAGATCCTACAGCACCATTTGATTCAAACACATCCAAGAGTAATAGACCTAGGATATTAGACCTTAACGGATCTTCACATATACTCATGCAAGAGCTTGAAAGGATGCTAGATATATTTCAATCAATGGGTTTTGATATCGTTGAATCTAGACAGATTGATGATGACTACCATATGTTTGAGAGTCTTAACTTCCCTAAAGGACATCCTGCTAGAGATATGTACGATACATTTTGGACAGAAGATGGCTTTGTACTGCCTGCACACACCTCTACAATGCAAAATAGGATACTTAGTAGTTCAACACCACCAATATCAGCTGTAATACCCGGAAGATGCTTTAGAAGCGAAGCTACAGACTCTAGCCATGAACATACATTCTTTCAGTGTGAAGGAATATATGTAGACAAAGGAATATCAGTAGCAAATATGATTGCCACTATCAAAGAATTCTTAGAGGCTTACTTAGAAACAGATATAGAAGTAAAAATACAACCAGCATACTTTCCATTTACTGAGCCTGATGCTGAGTTTACAATAAACTGTCCTTTCTGTAATAAAGAGGGCTGCTCTACATGTGGACATACTGGATGGATAGAACTAATGGGATGTGGGATGATTCATCCTAACGTACTTAAATCTGCAGATATAGACTCAGAAGAGTTCTCAGGTTTTGCATGGGGTTTTGGACTAGATAGACTAGTGATGATTAGAAATCATATATCTGATATAAGAGATTTACGAGCTGGTAATATTAAATTCTTAAGAAAATATTAGATGAGACTTCCATTAAACAGTGCTAGAAAATATACAGAACTACCAAAAGTCTTAGAAGAAAGTATTAAAATAATTGAAAATAAGATAGGGGAGGTAGAAAATTACAAAGACTTAAAGAAGAAATATAAAGGTATTGTAATTGCACAAATTAAAGAAAAGAAAGAACACCCTAATGCTAATAAGCTAGCAGTGTATAAAATAACTACTGGAGAAGAAGAACTAATTCAGGTTGTAGCTGGAGATAAGACATTGGAGGTAGGGGATAAGGTTGCTTACATCATACCTGGGGGTATAGTACCTAGCACATATGAGACAGAACCATTTGAAATCAAATCAGTTGAGTTACGAGGCGAGATGTCTAATGGAATGATGTGTTCAAAAAAGGAGTTGGATATAGGACCTAATCATGAGAAAGTACTTAAGCTTCCTAAAGATGCTCCTGTTGGTGAAAGCTTCGCAAAGTACTATCAACTTGATGATACAGTTGTAGAGATTGAGAATAAAGCTTTAACAAACAGAGGAGACCTATTTGGTATCCTTGGTCTTTCTAGAGAGTTAGCTGGTGCTCAAGGAATTAAGTTTGAAAGCCCTAATTGGTACAAAAAGCCACAGATTAATCTAGAACCCAAAGAGGTTTGTTTAAATATTGATGTGGATAATCAGGCAGAATCACTATGTCCTAGATATAGTGCAATAGTAATGACAGATATTGAATTTAAAGAGTCTCCAATATGGTTAAAATCAACTCTACTGAAATGTGGAATAAAACCAATAAATCTAATTGTAGATATTACAAACTATCTGATGTACCTAACTGGTCAACCTCTACATGCATTTGATTACGACAAGGTTATTGCTACTGATACAGAACAAGCAGATATGGCACATGTTGTAATTAGAACTGCTGATCCAGAGGAAAGTATACATGGCATAGATGGGAAAGTATATGAATTAACTGACAGGAATTTAGTAATAGCTAACTCTCAAAATCCAATAGCTTTAGCTGGTGTAATTGGAGGTGTAGATACAGAGATAGATGAAAACACGAAGAGTATTATAATTGAGTCTGCCAACTTTGATAGATATAATCTAAGAAGAACCTCAATGGATTTAGGTATAGTTACTGAGGCATCAACTAGATTTACCAGATCACAAAGCCCCGAATTATGCTTAAATATACTCTCGAAGGGAGTAGAGCTAATTTCAGAACTAGCTGGAGGTAAAATAGCAAGTACTGTCATTGATTCATATCCAGCTCCTCAAAAACCTACTAAGG
>WOZL01000113.1 GCA_011620305.1 Candidatus Dojkabacteria bacterium
ATTTAAGATATGCAGATGATCTACTTTTTCTCTCAAAAGACTTAAAGGAACTCAAAAACGTCGAATTAGCAGTAACAAAATTCCTTAAAGAAAAACTACTACTACATATTAAAAAAGAAAAAACAAAATATGGAAGCGTTTATCAAGGTATAGACTTTATTGGATATATAGTTAGACCATCCTATGTACTTACTAGAAATCGTACTGTTAGTAATATTAAAAGAAAACTATACTATTTCAATAAAGGACTACTTATAGACAGATCAATGTGTAAAGAAGAAGCGATAGCTATACACAATCCTCCAACAGAAGAAGAACTACATGACATATGTGCAAGTATTAACTCAGCATTTGGACATCTTAAATGGAGTAATTCATATAACTTAAGGCAGGACCTTTATTTCAATCATTTTGGAAAGTTGAGCGAATATTTAGAAGTTCAAGGACAATTAGAATCTTTTAGACCAAGAAAACCAACCTCTTAACATTTTCTCAATTTCTGAACTCTGCTTGATGATATAAGCATGTTTCTTTTGACTAAGTATCTTAAGGTCGTTTGCTACTCTAAATCTATACTTTAAACTGTTAAAAGTGGATAAAGCTTTCCCAATGTATTTCTTTTTTTCTTTATTATCTACAGAATTAGCTAGTATAGTCCAATCGAGTGTTTTCCAAGCCAAATTTAGTATATCCTCACCAAGAGTATATTTATACTCTTTAGGAAAATGTTTAAGAGTTGAATATAAATAGAGGATGAGTTTGTATAATGCTAAATATATTGGCTTGTCTAAATCTGCTTGAGGCATACTATATACTCCCTAAGGACACAACGCACTGCATAACTATTAGTCTTATTATTGTTATTTGTATTTCCATTGTTCAGATTTGTGTTCCAGGCGTTACTATTATTATTCTGATTCTCAGTACTCGACCAAAAATTGTAGACTTGCTAATTTTTTAAACCACCAAAGAGCTGATACTAGACATATTTAGTGTAAAAGATCTTTTGTATTAATATACCCTATGGGTATAGCAAGTAGGATTATATATCTATGCCTCCCTTACAAACCATTGCCTATGTCGAGGTTGAGAGTGTAAGATCTTGCATAGATATATGCTCTCACATTATTTAGTGTATCGCAAGTATAAATTTTAAATTAAAAATAATTAGGTATGGATACTGGACTTACGCCAGTATCCATTCATATTATAAATCCCTAAGGACACAACGCACTGCATAACTAGAAGTCTTAGTAACGTTAAGTGTAAGTCCACGGCCCAGATATGTGAACCAGGCGTAACTAGTAGTACTCTGATTCTCAGTACTCGACCAAAAATTGGAGGTGGTCACCCAGGAAGTACTAGTACTTAGATATATACCATTTAGATATGCTTGCATTAACTCTGCCTGAGTAGGTAGATACCAATTACTATCTGCTACTGTATCACCATCTGCATCTACAGAAAGGGTAGCACAAGCATTTATAGCAATACCACAATCCACATCACCCCCATTATAATTACCTCTGGGAGTTGTAGTAAAGAAATCACATAAACCAATGGTAAATTCGTTTGTCATTGAACCTTGACTAGCACTCCAGTAGAGTCCTGTTCTCCCATCATACCAAACCTCTGGAGAAGTATTTGTCTTTGTCCAAGATGACCAAGAATTTGAAGCATTTGAATCTCTGAAGTCCTTAGCTTGCAGAGATTGAACCTCGTAGTTAGGATAATCTAAAGTACCGGTCTTCTCTGTACGACTCTCATCGTAGAAAGTATAACCAGATATTACAGTATCCTCTGTAACAGTACCATCAGGTACCCATGTAGAGGAAGATATAATTCTGTTCCACACAGCACCATTAGCACCCACCTCAGAGCCATATCCTAAGCCTGAAAGCGTGTTATATGTATCCATAAGGACAGAGTCCTCTCCAGAGTCAGGAGAACCCCCACTCTGCTCAGCTAATGTTGTAGAAACTACATATGTACCCAGTATTACTACTGATATTAATATAGTTATAAATATCTCTGATTTATTTAACTTCATATTTAAATATATCACACAAATTAATTAATCCACAATATTTACTCATACCTAAGTGCATCTAAAGGAGGTATCTTAACAGCCCTTTTGGCTGGATATAACCCAGTTAAAAAGCCAAGCAATGTAGTACAAAATACAACTAGTAACATAAGATAGCTTGGGAAATAAGAAATCATCATAAAATCTACACCCCTTGAAACAGAGAAAAGATAAACTATGAAAGAAACTATATAACCACCAATTATTCCAACTAATATACCCAGCAACCCACCAAGAAATGCAATAAGCATAGACTCTGTTATAAATATAAAGCGAATTTCATTTCTCTTTACCCCTATTATCTTCATCAATCCTACCTCTCTAGTCCTCTCTAAAAGTGATACCATTAAAGTATTTATCATACCCAAAAATGATATTGTAAAAGCAAGTATACCAAATACAAGAAGCCCATATCTTAAATATGTAAAAAGATTCTGTACCTGATTAATAGTATCCATTACAGAAAATGTCTCTAACCCTAGGGACTCTATTTGTTTCCTTACGGTATCCAATGAAGACTCATTATTGATCAGAACAGTAGCCTGTGAGTAATTAGAAGAGGTATATTTGGATACCGCATCGATTTGTAGATAGATTACAGGTGATGAGTCATCATCTACAACTCCTACGATGGTAATTGGAATAACGGCAGGCTCTCTCTCATCCTCTGGAGTTGTTTTAATTACAGCTAAGTCTAGATTGTCTCCTACTATGTCACTCTCCAAACCTAAGAAATCTAAGTACTCTTTATTTACTATTGCTTCTGCATATTTAGAGTTTGTATTAAAATATTCACCTTGTATCAATTCTACTGGGGCGTTTTCAAGATAGCCTTTTTCTATTCCATATACAACCACATCAACAGTGGAACCACTATAGTTTACTCTACCTGGGAAATTTTTTATTTTGAATACTTGATTAACCCCTGAAACACTCTCAATTTTTTCAATAAGATTATCATCTAACTCAAGCTGGCTTCCTACCTTAGGAAACACATCAACTTGATTTAAATTTCTAGCTTGAGCTATTTGATCAACCACTAATTTCTCTACTCCATAGCCCAGAGATAGTAAAAGCACTACAAAGCCTGTTCCTAGAGCTACACCCAAAATAGTTACCATGGTACGAAATTTTTTAAAGAATATATTTTTAAATGCTATCTCAGTTAAATCAAGGCTGTTTATTTTATTTGTAATCTTGTCTTTACTCCCTATCTTATCAAAAAAAGTGGAAAGTTTTTCTCTGAACTTCTCACCTTTCTGTGGTGAGAATTTCTTAACTATTGCTAAAAGAAGTAAGGAGAGAGTTTCAAAGAAGAACTTGAGGATGAGTTTAATATATATTATTATCCTTTGAGTAAAACTTTCTTTAGGATAGTCAGTTTCGATGTTGTCAGGCTTCTCTCTATGATTCTTAATTATATCTTCTCCATTACCAGTGTCTATATTTTTAACTATGTTTTCTGCCTTATTCCTGACATCTTTCTGTTTTTCCAATACTTCCACAATATATCCATTTTTCATTACTGCCACCCTATCAGAGTAGTGAAGATGGTCAGGGTTGTGTGTAACCAAAACAACTGTAGTGCCTTTATCTGCTAAGTCCCTCAGAATGTCTAGGACCTCATAACCACTTGTGGTATCTAGGTTTCCTGTTGGTTCATCAGCAATTAACACTTTTGGGTTGGAGATAAGGGCTCGTGCAAGTCCAATTTTCTGTTGTTCTCCGGAAGATAGTTCTGATGCAAAGAAGTTTTCGAATTTACTCATACCTACCTGAGAGATAACTCTTCGAGCGTGAGTTAAACTTTCACTTTTATTATATCCCAATAGCTGTGCAGATAGTGTAACATTTTCTATAACTGTAAGCGATTTGATCCAATTTTGTTGCTGGTATATTACCCCTATACTTCTCTTTCTTATATC
>WOZL01000067.1 GCA_011620305.1 Candidatus Dojkabacteria bacterium
GTATATGGTCCTTTCTTTAATGATCTAGACATTCTTCAATATATTTAAATTATTTTTTAGAATCAGGTTGTCTCTTGACTTTCCTGCGTTTAACAATATACTTATCCGTTCTCTTATTCTTCCTCGTCTTAGTTCCAATTCTATTACCCCAAATATCTTTAGCTTGTCCACCAACCTGCCCTTTACCTTCACCACCTCCGTGTGGATGCTGTACTGCATGCATAGCCATACCTCTTACTGTTGGCCTCCATCCTAAGTTTCTTCTCCTTCCAGCTTTACCGTAATTTACATTTACTCTTTCTTCATTACCTACCTGGCCAATGGTGGCTAATGCTTCTGCAGGTACTAATCTAATCTCACTGGATGGCATCTTAATCTGTACGTATTTACCACTTGGGTCAATACCTTGTACTGTTACTGCTTGTCCTGCGGACCTTGCAAACTTAGCACCTCTTCCGACCTCATTCTCTACACAGTGTACTAGAGTTCCAGAAGGGATATTCTTAATCTGCATTGCATTACCTACTAAGATATCTGCTTTCTCACTTGATACAACTGTATCTCCAACTTTCAATCTTTTAGGAGCAATTATATATCTTTTCTCTCCATCTTCATACTGCAAAAGAGCTAAGTGTGCAGACCTATTAGGATCAAAGTAGAAACCTAGAACTTTAGCAGGTATATCAAACTTCTCTCTCTTAAAGTCTACTTTTCTAACTCTTCTCTTAAATCCGCCTCCTCTATGTCTTACTGTAATCTTACCCTGATTATTTCTACCAGCTTTCTGATTCTTGGCAATAGTTAGTTTCCTTGGACCACTATCTTTTTCAAGATGTGACCTATCCTCGAGCTTAGTAGCTCTTAGAGTTGAAGTTTTTGGTTTATATGTTTTAATTGCCATTTTTATATATTTAAGAATTCATCAATTTTATCTCCCTTCTTCAAGGTAACCATTGCTTTTGTCTTATCCTCTTCTCTATACATCTTGTTAGTTTTATACTCTCTTCTTAGTTTCCCAGGTCTTACAATTGTATTTACTTTCTCTACTTTAACTTTGTAATCCTCTTCAACTTTCTTAGCTATCTCTATTTTATTTGCTGAACCTTCAACCAAGAATGTGTATTTGTTTAGAGCGTTTGCGGCTGCATAGCTCTTTTCAGTCATTACTGGTTGTAGTTCAAATTTGTTATTTTCCATTTGTTAATCTCTCTTCCAAAATTTTAACTGACTCTTTATCAACTAAGACCTTAGTACTATCTACAATATGTTTTGCATTTACCTTAAATGTATCTACAAAATTGATTTTATCAATATTTCTAACTGCCAATTTCATATCTTCGTTTGTAGATATTACTAATGTCTTCTTACCTGCATTCTCTAGAGCTTTCTTTCTTAAATCTTTTACATCTTCTTTCTCAATATTTACAAATTCTAACTCCTTACTATTAAGCCTATCTGTGAGCATCATGCATGTAGCTTTTTTAGCCATCTTACTGTTAATCCTTCTTTTCCAATTCTGCTTACCACTAGGACCAAACACTACTCCACCTTTTCTCCAAATTGGAGATCTGATAGAACCGTGTCTAGCTCTACCTGTACCTTTCTGTCTCCATGGTTTTCTACCACCGCCTCTAACATCTGCTCTTGTTTTTGTAGTTGCTGTACCTTTTCTCTCATTGTTTCTGTAAACATAGAGTACTTGAGCTACAAGATCTGGGTTAAGTTCAACTTCCCAAACTTTAGGGTTTAACTTAATATCTTTTGTTGTTTCTGTTTTCTTTTCTGCCATTTTACTCCTTTGTATATATACTTACTAAAGTCCCGTTAGAACCTGGAACCGGTCCAGATATTAACAAATATTGGTCATTAATGCCAACAACTTCTCTATCTCTAAATGTTTGTGTCTTACCACCCATTCTCCCTCCCATCTTTTTACCTTTCCATACTCTACCTGGATCTGTACCTGCACCAATTGATCCTGGAGCTCTTAATCTGTCTGATTGTCCATGTGTTCTTTGTCCTCCTTTAAATCCCCATCTTTTCATTACACCTTGGAATCCTTTACCTTTTGTCTTTGCAGTTACATATACCTTCTCTCCTTCATCAAAAAATTCTGGTTTAACTTCATCACCTATACTCACCTCTTCACCAAACTCACCAGTAAAGACCTTTCTAAATCTAGGTACATACTTTAAATCTTTGTAAGTCCCCAGTTCAGCTTTAGTAGCTTTCTTCTTTTCTAAAAGACCTAGCTCTACTTGGTTACCTTTTCTTCCAGTAACTTTGCAAGAGGATGTATCTATAATGGTAACTGGGACCATCTTTTGATCCTTAAATACTCTTGTCATTCCTTTTTTAATTCCAAGTATAGCTTTCATTTTTTTATTAATTACTAAGTTACTATATCTATCCCAACTCCTGCAGGCATCTGTAGATGCGAAAGTGCATCAATGGTCTTAGGGGTAGGGTCTATTACATCGATAATTCTTTTATGTGTTCCTATCTCAAAGTGTTCAATTGAACTCTTATAGATGAATGGTGACCTATTTACTGCCACCTTCCTAGTTTTAGTAGGAAGAGGTATAGGGCCTGCTACTTTAGCACCAGTACTAACTGCTGTTTCTACTATGCTTTTAGCAGCTTTATCTAAAACTACAGAGTCATATCCCTGTAACTTTACTCTAATTTTTGATGTTATTTCTGCCATTCTATCTTAAAGAGCTAAATTAAACTTTAATTCCAGTAGAGAGGAAGTCTTTTGACTTCCTCTTCTACCTTTATATTTACTTTATAATTTTGGTAACAACACCTTTACCTACAGTTTGACCACCTTCTCTTATAGCAAATGTTTGACCTTCTTCAAGTGCTACAGGAGCAACAAGTGATACTGATAATTCTGTATTATCTCCAGGAGCAACCATCTCGACTCCTTCTGGGAGTGTTACTTCACCAGTTACATCAGCTGTTCTAATGTAGAACTGTGGCTTATACCCGGTTACAAATGGAGTGTGTCTTCCACCCTCTTCTTTACTTAGGATATATACTTCAGCTTCAAATTCTGTATGAGTATTAATAGTACCAGGTGCACAGAGGATCTGGCCTCTCTCAACATCTGTTCTCTTAAATCCTCTTAGAAGAATACCTACATTGTCACCAGCTTGAGCTTCTTTCATACTCTTGTTAAACATCTCAATACCAGTTACTGTGGTCTTCTGAGGCTTCTTACCCATACCTAAGACGTCTACTGAGTCTGTAAGTTTGATAGTACCTCTGTCGATTCTACCAGTTACAACTGTACCTCTACCTTCAATAGAGAAGACGTCCTCGATAGCCATTAAGAACGGTTTCTCGACATCTCTCTCTGGGATCTCTATGAATTCATCAACTGCTTTCATAAGCTCTCTAACAGCTTCTAGTCCTTCCTCTTCACCTTTTTCTGCGGCAAGTGCGCTTCCAACAATTACTGGAGCGTCCTCTTCAAAGCCATACTTGGCAAGAAGATCTTGGACATCTGCCTTAATTAATTCAATAATCTCTTCATCTGCACCTGGGAATTTGTTGATGAATACAACAATCTTAGGTACACCAACCTGCTTAGCAAGAAGCAAATGCTCCTTGGTCTGAGGCATAGCACCATCGTCAGATGAGATAACTAATATTGCACCATCCATCTGTGCTGCACCAGTGATCATATTCTTAATGTAATCCTTATGACCTGGGCAATCTACTAATGCATAGTGCCTATTTTCTGTTTCAAACTCAACGTGAGCAACAGAAATTGTTAATGACTTAGCTCTAGACTCTGGGTCCTTATCAAGCTTGTCTAACATTTTGTCCGCCTCTTCTGAATAGGCATTAAGAATACCTCGAACCAAAGTAGTCTTACCATGGTCAACGTGTCCTAAAGTACCAATATTCATG
>WOZL01000021.1 GCA_011620305.1 Candidatus Dojkabacteria bacterium
ACCACAAAAGATATTCTTCTCATACTTTCTGACACAAGAAGATGAGATTATTACTGATCCTGAAGATTTTACAAACTTCTCAGAATCAGACAGAAAGGTCTACGAAGATAAATGTTTTAATATTAGAAGAAGCTTACAGGAAGCAGAAGCTAGAGGAGTATATCAAGGTTGGGATGCTGTACCTTAATATCTAATCTCTTTTACGCTATAAATCTTCTTCCCCCACATTTGTACAGAACCTACTTTTCTAAAGAACTCTACTTTGTTGATTAAGCTTTCAAAACATTTTACAATATAGAGCATTGGAGATGCGAACTTTAAAAGGTAAATAGAGCTTTTAACTAGCTCAGAAATAAGAATGAAACAGACTGTGCCTAGTTCAAATCATACCTCCTCAAAGTCTATATGTAGAGTGCAAGGGGGATAGGACCCCTTTTAATGAGGTGCAAGTCCTCCACTCTAGGTCAAGGCCCTCCCTCCTCACTTCCTTAAACGGTAGGGGGAGGGAGCAATCTGTTATGGACCTCTTTACAAACAAATTCTACTACTAAAAATTATTTGACCAATCCCCTATTTCCCTATATAATACCTTGAATATTTCCCATGCTAATAATTTGACCCCCAAGGATAATGGCAAAAGTAAAAAAGAATCCTATATTTTTAAAATGCTCAGTATGTGATAGCCGAAACTATACTGAGTATAAAAATAGGAACATGCAAGATAAAATAGAAAAGAAAAAATACTGTCCTAAGTGTAAGAAACATACTTTACATATTGAGACCAAAATAAAGTAATAGCTCTTTATTAATTAGGTTGAAACATAAATTAAGGGCCCATAGTTTCAACTGGTAAAACAGTGGTCTCCAAAACCATAGTTCTCTGTTCGAATCAGAGTGGGCCTGCCAGTAAATAGAAATATGATAAACGAAATAATAAGCGAATTAAAAAAAACTAAATGGCCTACAGGTAAAGAATTGCTTGTATTAACAGTATATACAGTAATTCTTTGTGGTATAATAGCCTTCGCTATTACAGGTCTAGATATAGTTTTTTTGAAAGCGAGAGATTGGTATATTAATAATGTAAATATCTTTTAAATATGGCTAAAGAAAAAAAGAACCAAAAAGAAACTAATAAAGAAGAAAAAAAGACAACCAAAAAGTCTAAGAAAAAGAAAGTTACTAATCCTAATGCCAAATGGTATGTATTAAACATTAGAACTGGATATGAGAACGCTATCCAAAAAGAGCTTCAGCAAAGAATTGAGGCTTCAGGATTAGAGAATAAAATTGTTGATATACTAGTCCCTGTACAGAAGAAAATTGTTGTTAAGAAAGGTAAACAAAAGGTTGAAGAGGATAAGATATTTCCAGGATATATACTTGTTAAGATGGAACTCGATGAAGTTACTTGGGAGATAATCAATAATATAGATGGAATTAGAGGATTTGTAAGAACAGATAAAAAACCTAGACCGTTACCAGAGAGTGAAGTCCAAGCAATAATGCAATATATGAAGGTAGAACAACCTTCATACCAAACCTCCTTTAGTGTAGGAGAAGCTGTAAAAATTACAGAGGGAGCATTTGTAGACTTTATAGGTAGTGTACAAGAGATTGATCAATCTAAGGGTAAGGTAAAAGTCCTCATCTCATTCTTAGGTAGAGAAGCTCCTGTAGAATTAGAATTCTCACAAGTTGAGAAACTTTAATATATGATAAATAACTAAAATGGCAAAACCAATAAAGGCACAACTTAAGATTACAATACCTGCAGGTAGAGCATCAATGGCACCTCCAATAGGGCCTACTCTAGCTCCATACGGTATTAATGGACAGGAATTCTGTAATCAATTTAACGAAAAAACGCAGGAAGATAATGGTATATTAACTCCTGTAATTTTAACAATCTATGATGATAGGTCTTTTGAATTTGAACTTAAGACACCCCCTACTTCAGAATTAATTAGAAGAAAATTAAATATTAAAAAAGGATCTGGTACTCCTAACATTAAAAAGGTTGGTAAGTTAACCAAAGATCAAATTTTAGAGATTGTTGAGATTAAAATGCCTGATTTAAATACTACAGACCCAGAACAAGCAGCCAAGATTATCGCTGGTACTGCAAGACAGATGGGTGTAGAAACTAAACTTTAACTTATACTAAACAAAAGATATGCAAAGAGGAAAAAGATATATAGATAGTATTAAAAATCACGACCCTAAGAAGGTATATAGCCTTGAAGAGGGTATTGAGAAGGTAAAAGAACTTTCGTATAGTAATTTTACAGGTACTTTAGAATTACATGCTGATGTAATAGTTCCTAAAGACAAAGATGCCAAATCTATTAAAGGTACATATACTCTACCCCATTCTTCTGGAGATACTGATGTTAAGATAGCAGTATTTTGTCCAAAAGAGTTAGAGGATGAAGCTAAGAAGGCTGGTGCTGATATTGTAGGTTTAGATAAGCTTACTAAGGATGTTAAAGCTGGTAATATTGATTTTGATGTAGCTATTGCTACACCTTCAGTTATGCCTGATATAGCTGTACTTGGTAAAGAGTTAGGTCCTAGAGGTTTAATGCCAAATCCTAAGAGTGGTACAGTTACTGATGATTTAGTAGAGACTATTAAAGAGTACAAACATGGTAAACAGAACTTTGCTTGTGATGAGAGTGGCGTTATACATCTTAAAGCAGGTAAACTAGATATTAATACAGAAGATCTAATAGAGAATGTACATGTATGTGTTAAAGCTATTGAGTCAGCACTTAACAAGCCTTACGAGCAAGCTTTTAGAAGATTACACTTAGCTCCTACAATGGGTGCTAGTGTAAAGATTGCATATAGTAGAGAGTAATTTAAAAGAGAATTAATCTTTAAGAATATAGTAAGTTCCTCTACCCTTACCCTTTCTCTCTATTAAATCTAATTCTACAAGCTTTCTATAATCTAAGATCCTTGAAGACCTAGATCTATCTGTAACCTTTGCATAATCACTATCCTTAATTACACCCTTATCCTTAATAAGGTCAATAATCTTATAATGATGATCCTCTAACCTATCCTTTAAAGAAGTAGCTTTCGGAAGGATTTCTGATACTCTCTCTAACTCGTCAATAATTCCATTGGTAAAATACTCTAACCACTCTGTAAAATCTATGTTATTAACCATATCATAATAGTTATTAAACACTCCTACCTTACGAAAATACTCAGATACATTAGAATTATAGTAATTTTCGAAACTAAACAAATTAAAAGTATTTAAACCTAATTGAGCTAATAGAACTTTTGTTAATAGCCTTACAGTACGACCATTACCATCGATAAAGGGGTGTATAATGACAAACTGTTTATGAAATATACCCGCTTTAATAATGCTATCTGTTTTACTATCAATCTGATTAACAAAACCAAAAAGTTCATCCATTAATTGTTTTATATCACTATCATCAGGTGGCCAATATATAGTCTTGCCTGTTCTCGGATCGTTTACAAAAATAGGCTCCTGCCTATATTTACCAGTTTGTGTCTTAGGTATAAGGTCTTTAACGACCATTTTATGAACATCTAAAACTAACGCGTGAGTAAACTCTATACCATCATCCTTTAGTTCTTCATTCAATCTCTCTAAGGCTTCATTGTAGTTGATAATCTCTTTTTGAGTATCTTGAATATTGTCTGGTCTTGTTTTTAGAATTTCTTTAACGTCAGTGAGTGGTAGAGGATTTCCTTCTATACTTGTCGATGAAAATGTAGATAATGCTCTTGCATTCTTTTCTAAATTTACTAATACCGTATTTGGAAACTTTCTCTCATTGAGAGTTACAACCAATTCTCTAATCTTTCCAATATTATCAACTAACTTTTTTGTATATTTATATTTAGGTTT
>WOZL01000072.1 GCA_011620305.1 Candidatus Dojkabacteria bacterium
CAAGAGTAAGGTTAAGGCTAAAAGAGAAGGGAAATATGAGATTACAGTTAACCTTATTGCATGGCAACATGATACTAACTATACCAATAGTGTGAGTGATATTATTACATTTAATCAAGATTTGCTTGCAATACCAATTGATTCTAGCTATACGTATAGTTTAATAGCTAAGTATTTAATAATTGCACTACTTTTGGGTATTGTTACATGGTTATCTACTATATATGGTAAGAAGGCTGTTGTAGCATTAAGGAAGTGGTTAACACCTCCTAATTAGATTTAATAAGGTCGTATACTTTGTCTAGAAAACTTCTTTTCTTAATTGGTGTTGATGCACTAACAGATGTGAAGTGAGTTTCTTGATCACTTTCCTGTGTAGATGTATTTATATTAGTTCTGCTATTCTCACTTAATCCCTTTATATATTTGAGTGCATCTGAGTGTGTAAAGTTGTATGGATCGTTTTTTTCTCTTCTTAGTATAGCTATTTCTTTGTTTTTTTCATCTAAAAGATTTCTAGTTTGTTTAATTTCTTCTTCTGTGTCTTCTATTTGTTGTTTTAGTTGTAGTACTTTGTGTTCTGCTTGTTTTACATTTTCTTCTAGTTCTGGTACTTCTTTAGATTTTTCTAAAGCTTCCTTATGTTCTTTATCTTTTAGTAGTTTCTCAATGATTTCTTCTCTGTCTTGTACGCCGTATTTGTAAAATGAGAGTTCTCTAGAGCTTGGTTTTCTATTTAATACAAGCTCAAATACCTCCTCTATCATTGGAATACGGTCTTTTGGGGCAGATCTTCCTCTTTCTTCTTTATCGAAGTCTAAGTCTGCTATTTTCATAACATGATTATATCATAATGTGGGGAAAACTGGAGCAGGAGACGGGACTCGAACCCGCAACCCTCTGTTTGGAAAACAGATATTCTAACCAATTGAACTACTCCTGCAGTTCTATCTAAATATATACAAACTACTCCTTTTCTTCAACCTTAGGTTCTTTCTCTTCTACTTTCTCCTCTTCTACCTGTTCCTCAGCTTCATCTTCTTCCTTTTTAGCCTCTTTCTCCTTAACTTCATCCATAGTTTCCTCAATTATCTTTTCCTCCTCCTCATCAGTCAGATAAATGTCTGTTGTAAGGCCAACCTTAAGAGCTTTCTTACCTATTCTACCTCTTAAGTAGTAAAGCTTAGATCTCCTTACAGAACCTCTCTTAACAACCTCTATCTTCTCTAAAGTATCAGAGTGTAAAGGTACAATCTTTTCTACACCTACACCGTAAGAAATTTTTCTTACAACTAAGTTCTTATTAATTCCAGATCCTTTAATTGAGATAACAACACCCTCAAAAATCTGAATTCTCTCTCTATTACCCTCAGTAACTTTCAAATGTAATTTAACTGTATCACCTACTCTTACATCTGGTCTTTTTTTATATTGAGCTCCCTCAACCTTATTTAACATGGTAGTATCCATCGTTTTAAGCAATTGATTTAATATATGTCTAAGTGAAAATACTCACTTTGCGGTGCTATTATAGAATAAATTTCAAAAATATGCCACAATATATATATGATTACTAAACAGAAACTGCTCCTAGTAGTCATGGATGGTATAGGTGCAGCACCCAATAGTGCTGGTAACGCAGTCGTTAGAGCAAACCCTGCTAACCTTTCATCCATGTGGAATACTAACCCCCATACATACCTCTTAGCCTCTGGAGAAGCAGTAGGATTACCAAAACATGTTAAGGGTAATAGTGAGGTTGGACATCAGAATCTAGGTTCTGGACAGATAGTTAGACAGAATTTACCTAGAATTAACCAGAGTATTGAAAAAGGTCATTTCTTTAAGAGCCAGGCTCTTTACAAAGCCTTTATGCATGCTACTAAACATAATGGGAATGTTCATATAATGGGTTTGCTGAGTGATGGTACTGTACACAGTCACATTAGTCATTTCTTTGCCACTTTAAGATATTTCTCTCAAAATGGATTTAAAAACAATGTTTACTTCCACGTATTCACTGATGGTAGAGATACAGGTGTACAGGAGGGACAGGAATTTCTATCTCAACTTCAGAGACATATTGATATGCAAGCGATGGGAGAAATAGCTACGGTATGTGGTAGAAGGTATGCAATGGATAGGAATGAGTCATGGGATAGGACGAAAATGGCTTATGATTTGATAACTAAGGGTATAGGAGATAAGTACAACTCCTTCTATGAACTGTTTGAACAATCATATAACAAAGGAATTACTGATGAGTTTATTATGCCCTCTGTAATTAAAAAAACTGAGGTTAAGCCAGGTGACTCAGTAATTCATCTGAACTTTAGAGCAGATAGAGCTTTGCAGTTAACCTCTGCTTTTCTTGATAGTAATTTTAATGGTTTCGAGAGAAAACAAATTGAAAATATTTTCTTCGCTAGTATGGTTGAGTATAGAAAGAACTTTCCAAAAAACATCATTGTCCCTAAACAGTATATTACAATGCCACTTGGCAACATTCTAAGTTCACACTCTCTTAGACAGCTAAGAATTGCAGAGTCTGAAAAATATCCTCATGTTACATACTTCTTTAATGGTGGTATATCTGTAAAATTTGAGGGGGAAGATAGGATAGAGATTCCTTCTCCAGATGTACCAACATACGACCAAAAGCCTGAGATGTCTGCATACGAAATGACAAAAGTTCTAATTGAAAAGATTAATAGTGATCTATATTCATTTATCTTAGTTAATTTTGCCAATCCTGACATGGTAGGACATACAGGTAACTTTGAGGCTACAGTAAAAGCAGTACAAACAGTAGATAAGTGTGTGAAAGATTTAACAACAACATTTCTTGCAAGAGGAGGGTCTGTCATATTAACAGCTGACCATGGTAACGCAGAGGAATTAATAAATCTTGATACAGGAGTAATAGATACAGAACACTCCTTTAACCCTGTACCTTTTATTCTCCTTGGTACTAAAATACCACCTAGAGTTCTTCCGTACGGCTCATTAAAGGATGTTGCCCCAACTATCTTACAAGTTATGGGAATTCCTCAACCTGCTGAGATGACAGGAAAGAGTTTAATTAGAGATCATGAGGTCTTTTAGATTTTTCTTACAATTTTTTTTGAAACTATCTCGTATACAAAGTATACAACTACTAAAAGTATCATTAGTAAGATCGAGAGTGTCTCATACTGTTCTAACCAAACCATAATGATCTCCCATCTTTCACCAAGTAAAAATCCGCCAGTAGCGAGTATTGTCGACCATATTGCACCACCTAAAACAGTGTACAGGGTAAATTTCTTAAAAGGCATCTTAGCAACACCAGCAGGAAAAGATATAACAGTTCTAACAAAAGGTATTAATCGACCTGTTAAAACAATTATGTGACCATGTTTATCAAAGAATTCATAAGCTTTATCTACTTCATCTGTATCAATAAATAAATACTTCCCGTATTTATAAAGAAATTTGTTTACAAATTCTTCCCCCCATAAACCTAAAAAATAGAAAGGCACAGTACCTAAAAATGAACCAACTGTAGCAGCGATAATAGTTAAGAACAAAGTTTGATCAGATCTTGATGCTACAAAACCAGAAAAAGGCTGAATGAAACCACTTGGTATAGGTGGAAATACAGTTTCTAAAAACACCGCTATCGTTACTCCTAAGTAGCCTAGCGATCCCATTATATTAGTCATCCAATCAACAACATTTGGTATCATTTCTTGTATAGGAAAAAATTACTGTAGATATTGTACCATACGATAGCCTACTTCAATACCATTCTCTTCACAAAAGCCCGAATTAACTTCTAATACATACTGAAAGGGCTCTAAAGAAGAAATGGATGGACAGTAACTATCTTCACACGGTTGTTGGTTATCCTTAATG
>WOZL01000031.1 GCA_011620305.1 Candidatus Dojkabacteria bacterium
CCAATAGGTAGTCCTTTATTAGGTTTACAGGTAAACAAACTCTTATCTTTTGGTAGGTTTTGTAGTAAATCTAAATCTCCTTTGAGTGTATATTTTTTGCATGGATTATGAAATATTATCTGTTTAGATAGTTTTAATAGATCAATTTTCGTTTCCTTATTATATTTTAATCTATTGATTTTCTTAGTTAAAATTTTATAGAGTAACTCTTTATCTATACTGTAGAAAAAACTTTTTATATCTAGTTTAAGATAGTAAGCATTTGATGTTTTGTTGTTTGTAACTTTGTTTAAAAACTTCCTTAATCTCTTAATACCACATATTACTCCATGTTCTTTTCTACAGGCAAAGGAGTCATAGATAAAAGTTTTGTCTATTTGTTCTTCAATATGGTTGATAAGTAGATGATGGACAACCCTATCGATAAAATTTGCTGCAAATATCTCACGAACCGTTGGATAGGTTATTACAAAACATATCGATGTTCCTATTTGATATGAATTATCTTGGAGCTGTTTAAGGAGTGTTAGCAGATTGTTTTCATAATCATACTCAAATTCCAATTGATAGGTACTGTTTCTTTTTCCTTTTCGACAGGAGTAGTAAGCTCTAAGTATGGAATCAAAATCACAATACATTAGAATTGGTGTTAATAGTCTCTTTTCTTCATTAACTTAACGAATCTACAGCAACAAAAGCAGTACTCCAAGCAATCTGTAGGTTATACCCACCTGTAGGACCAAACAGGTCTAAAATATCTCCAGTGAAGTAAAGATTCTCAACAATCTTAGACTTCATTGTCATAGGGTCTACCTCTTTAATATCAACACCCCCTGTATTAACAACAGCTCTTTGATACCCTTCAGAATCAGTAATATTTAATCTTAAATCCTTTAACAAAGTCACTATCTTCTCTCTGTTATCTTTGTTAATCTCTGCCCCAGTAATGTATGGGTCTAGATTAGAGAGTTTTATAATTACAGGTATTAGAGAAGAAGGTAAAAGATCTTTAAGAATATTCTTTAAAGATGTAGTACCATTCTCTCTAAGTAATTTATTAACTCTAGCATCTAACTCAGTAAACTCAACTCTTGGTTTTAAGTCTATACTAATCTCAAAACCCTCTTCATACATATCGTAGGTATACTGAGAGAGGTTTAGGATAATGGGTCCACTAATTCCATCGTGAGTAAACAAAGCATCACCAAATTCTCCTTTGTAAACCTCACCATCTTTTAGTACAGAGATATTTACATGTTTTAATGTTAAACCAGCCAACTCCTCTACAAAATCTTCTCTACACTTAAAACCAACTAGTACAGGGTAGGTATAGTTAATTGTATGTCCTAAACTCTTAGCAAAGCTATATCCATCACCAGTAGAACCAGTAAGGGGGTATGTCTTACCACCAGTAGCTAATATGTAGTTATCTGCAATATATTCTCCGTTATCGGTAATTACTTTAGTAATCCTTCCATCTTTTTCCTCAATACCTTTAACCTCTGTATTGAGTAACATATTCTCTTCTAGCTCATTGTAAAAAGCATTAACTACATCCAAGGACCTATCACTCTTAGGAAACACTCTGTTACCCCTCTCTATCTTAAGAGGTATATTCATTCTCTCTTCAAAGAACTTCTTTGTATCTACGGGATTAAATTCACTAAAGGCATGATACAAAAACTTCCCATTATGAATATATTTACTTACTAAAGTATCTAAATCTGTAATATAGTTGCTCAAATTACATCTCCCTTTACCAGTAATTCCTAGCTTCATACCAACACGTTTGTTTTTTTCAATTATTAAAAAGTCTAAACCTTTATCCTTTGCTAGAACACCTGCCATTAGGCCAGAAGCTCCACCACCAATTATGATTAAATCATACTTTTTCATAGGTAATTATATAGCATTAAGTTAAAGAATGCGTTACAATAGCGAAATAATTTATCACTATAAATATATGCAAGTCCCAGATATTGCAAAAGAGAGGTCATTACTTCTAATTAAACCTGATGTCTTACAAAGACAGATAGTTGGTGAAATACTAACTAGGTTTGAGAGAAAGGGTTTTAAAATTATTGCTATGAAAATGCTAAATGCTACAAAGGAGCAGGTAGGAGAACATTACTTTGATGACAAGGATTACCTAATAGAGGTTGGAGAAAAGGCTAAGAAAGGAGCAGAAGCTAGAGGGGAGGATATATCCAATTGGAATTCGCTAGAGAGAGGGAAGATTATTAGACAGAGAAATATTGAATACCTTACATGTGGTCCTATTGTAGCGATGGTTTTAGAAGGTTTTGGAGTTATCGGTGGGGTTCGAAAACTTCTGGGTAATACTAGTCCAGCAGCTGGAGATGTTGGTACGATAAGAGATGACTACTCATTAGATACATACCAACTAGCTGACTATGTATCAAGATCAACTAGAACAATGATACATGCTTCTGATAGTGTAGAGAATGCTAATAGGGAGATAGATATATGGTTTGATGAATCTGAGCTATGTGATGATTACGAAACAGCTGTAGAGAAAATCTTCTACGATGAGGGCTGGGGTAATAGCTAAAGATCTAGAATATCATCAACAATCTCTTGTTTCTCATTATCAAATACAGTTTCTTCTTTTTCCTCATTTTCTAATTTACATCCATCATCTATAAACTTTTTAAGTCTTACAAAATCTTTCTTTACAGTATCCTTTAATCCTGGATTGTAAAGTGCAGCAGCAGGATGATACATAGCAAATATTGGTATATCTGTTGGATGTGAGAAAGCGGTCCCATGGGAAGCAGAAACCTTTGCTCCACTCACAAACCTATCTAGTGCATGACTACCTAAGGTTACTATTACTTTGGGATTAATAAATAGTAACTCTGCATTTAACCATACTCTACATGCATCCTTTTCTGATTCAGTCGGTTCTCTGTTATTAGGTGGCCTATACTTAACTACATTACTTACATATACATCTTTTCTTGTTAAAGATATCTCATTTAAAATCTCATCTAGTAATTTACCAGCTGCTCCCACGAAAGGCTTCCCTTGCTTATCTTCTTCTCTACCAGGTGCTTCTCCGATAAAGGCAATGCCTGAGGGAGGTGGTTCTAATTCATATACAGGTTGAGTAGCTACTTTTTTTAATTTACACCTATTATTTACACTGTAATACTCATGTAATTCCTTTAGTGTATCAAATCTTGAGATATCCATCTGGTCAATTATACGTTATTTTAATATAATTTGTTATGCTATCAATAGAAAATTTAAAAGTAGAAGCGGATGGAGAAGAGATTCTTAAAGATATTAACCTTGAGATAAAGGATGGTGAGAAAGTTGTTCTCTTTGGACCTAATGGTTCTGGTAAGAGTACTCTCTTTAAAGTATTAATGGGTTTAGATGGTTACAAGATTAAGAAGGGTGATATTAAAGTAGATGGGAAGAGTATTAAGAAACTGAGTATAGACCAGAGAGTGAAATCAGGTTTAGGATATATTGCTCAGAAGTCTGTTGGTATTAAGGGTGTTACTGTGGAGGATTTAATGGAGCGGTATGAGTTTAAGTATGAGGATATTAAGGAGGATATAGATAGTTTGGATATTGATAAATTACTTAATAGAGATATTAATTACACACTCTCGGGTGGGGAAATAAAGAGAGTAGAGCTTTTCACTCTATCACTTTTAGAGAACATTCATACATATCTTTTAGATGAGCTAGATTCTGGTGTAGATTTAGAGAATATTTCTAAGATATCAGAGTATTTAAAAAAATTAGGTAAAGAGAAGAGCTTAGTTATTACTACTCACACAGGAGCAATTCTAAAGGAGTTAGATATGGATACAGCCTATGTAATGCTTAATGGAGAGATAGTGTG
>WOZL01000100.1 GCA_011620305.1 Candidatus Dojkabacteria bacterium
GTTGTATAACAATTATAGAATTTATCTAGCTATTGAATCGTTATTGTGTAAAGATATTATTGTTCATACCAACTCTGTAATAGAGGCTTCATTATATTATACTGTTTACTTTGCTTCTGGTAAGTTGGATCCTGAGCGACAAGATGACTATTACAAATTAATTAATCAAGAAGATCAAGAAAAGTATTATAAGTTAATAAATCAAGCTTGCCTGGAATATCAGATTATCAGCAGTGGTATGGTGGATTTATTACATTGGCTTAGGAAGCAAAGAAATCTACAGCATTTACAAGGGGAGGATGGAAGAGAACTAGATAAATACAGTATAGAAGATGGCAACCAAGCTATTAAATTGCTTAGATTATATAAAAAACAATTAGACGAATACTACTCTTTACATAGAGATAATTCATCAGACTAAACTACCTTATAATCAATCTCCTATTACTTAACTCAAACCTACTCTTAATACCTTTCAATATCCTTACTCTCTCTTATGGTGTACCAAACTGAAGTATATGTAATAGATAGTTTCTTATCATCTTATCTGTAGTCTTTATTTTCTCATTTCCCTTATGAGGTGTTAGTTCTTTACCATTGTAATCATTATCCTCTATTATCTTTCTCATGTTGTTTACTCTCTTTATCTCATCATTTAGTTCTCTTATTAAATACCTCTTATCTAAATTCATCTGAGGTAGAAATGATATAAGCTGACTAATAAGTTCTTGTTCTGTTATATAAGGCTCCCTACAATCCATATCCTTTGATTTACAACAATGGTAATAGATATGTGTATTTACCTTAGTAGATTTTAATACTCTATACCTTATCTCTGCTGTTACTCCTGAACCACAGTTAGCACATGTACATATCTTCTTAAATGGAAATACTTGTTTATTCCATCTCTTAGGATATGTTTCTAATTGTACTTGTACCTTATCAAACAGTTTTCTACTTACTAATGGTTGATATGATCCTTTGTACCACTTACCTCCAAATTTAAACTCTCCGTAGTAGAATGGGTTCTTAAGAGTAGCGAATACTCTACCTAGTGATATATTACAATCTCTTGGTGTTTTAAAGTTAATACTATCTAACCATCTCTTTATCATTCTTCCTGAGTGTCCTTCATACCCTACTCTTTCAAACATTTCTTTTATTATTGGTGCTCTTTCTTTATCAAATTGTACAGATGATATTCTATTTGCTTTTAGTATATTTACATATCCTATTGGTGCTGGTCCTGGTCTAATACCTGTCATACATTTGTTTCTTTGTCCTCTTTTTACATTTATACCTCTGTTATCGTTTTCTAATTTAGCTTGAGAACAGAGTATCATTAGTAAGAACTTTTCATTTGGGTTATTAGAGAATGTTTGTGAATGACAGTTTATTAGTTCTAGTTTTCCTTGATCCATTAGGTCTACTATTCTTCCTAGGTCTCCTGCATTCCTAGATAGTCTGTCTGGTGCCCATGTAATAATGGAATTGTATTTTCCTTTGTATATGTTGTCTAAAAGGTTATTGAATTGTGGTCTTTGTCCTGTTTCTTTTGCAGAGTGTGATTCTGTAATTGTTTCTACAATATTTATCTTTTCTCTTTTAGCTTTTTCTTTCATTTCCATGAGTTGTCCATCTATACTCATGGCTTGTCTTTCATCTGATTCTGAGGATTTTCTAGCATAGAGAACATATTTTAATTCGTTGGTATCTTTCATTAGAAGGAAGGTACCAGTAAGGGGAGAGGAAGTCTAGGCTGAAACTTTTCTATAAACTAGAACAATGGAATGGCCTCGTTTCTTATGTTATTCCCAATCCTCATAAGATAAAATCAAATTGTTCAATCTTTGCCTTTCTTCCCTCCATTTGGGCATATATTTATCCATAAGATATAAAAAGTTTTTACCATGATTTCGTTCAATCAAATGTACTAACTCATGAACAATAACATAATTAATAGATTTGATTGGTTTCTTTGCTAAATTCAAATTAAAGTTAACTCTTTTATTCTCGGAATTACATGAACCCCACTTTGTCTTCATTTTTCTAATACTGTATTCTTCTACTTTGACACCTATTAATTCCTCATATTGAGGGATAGCTTTATCAAGGATCCTTTTTAGTTCATCTCGGTAAAACTTTTGTAAAGTTTTTTCTTTTAACTTTATATCTGTAGTATCTCGAACATAAAGTTTCAGATATTTCTTACGATCTATTTCAACGTAATTTTTAGGACTATCAAGCAATTTTAGTAAATACCTCTTTCCTAGAAAATAGTGACTCTCATTTTCTAGATACTCTCTCTTACTTTCTCTAGAATGATTTTTAAAAGTGTCAATCTTCTTCTTAATCCAAGTTAATCTTGACGCAATAAAAAAGTGTATTGCATCATCTGACGTATCCATTGGGACAGATACTCTTACTAAACCATTGGGTGGTAAAACATTAAGATGGAAGTTTTTAATGTCCTTTTTCAGTACCTTAACTTTGATACCTGATACTATCTTTTCATCTGACTGTTTATTTATAAGCATCTTGTTTTTTGATTAGTTCTAATACCTTATTAGTATCATCTTCCATTCCAAATTCTTTTAACTGATCCTCTAAAGCAAATCTTACCTCTCTTTCTCTAATTTTATTTCCAATCCAATCATCTCTTTTAGTCATCTTAACTACACTGTCTATCTTTAACACAAGGTCTTCATTCTCTCCGAGATTGTCATATAAAGATTTCTGTTCTTTTAGCTCTATACTTCTTGGATAACCACTTTGATTATCTTTACCTTTCATCTTACCAACCAATTCTGAAATATTTCTTAAATACTCCCTATAGGACAGAGCATTTAATCTCCTTTTTCTAATAATTTCATCTAAGATATTTGACATTTTCTCGTAATATGCAGGATTAACATCTTGCTCATCAGTTATAAGTCTTCTAACATTTCCATCAATAGTTTCAGCTACGGCCTCTTCGCTATCTGTAATTGAGGTTGGTAAAGTATTAATAGCTTCTTCTATTCCTTTCTCTACAATTAACTCTAATAGAGAAGTGTCCTCAAAACCGGAAATCTTCTGACTTTCCTCAGCACTAATATACGAATCAATTAGATGCCTCATATCGGGCTCATATAATTTAAGATCTATATAATCCCCACTGCCAAGCTTAATCTCATCTTTAATATCAGAGTATAACCCAACTTCTCTTCCTATTTGAGTCTGTTGTTCTTCTGTGTATCCGGCTTCAGTCATCTCGCCTGCCAATTGAGCATATGCTCTAAGTAAAGATGATACCGTTTTATACAACATCTGTCTCTTTTGAGCAGTATCTTCTGGTATATCTCCTACAAAATATCGAATATACTCAACAGATTCCTTAGGCTCTTCAACACCTTCACATAAAGCTCTAACTTTTTCTAATAGCTCATCTAGATGTTTTTTACCTTCTCCTAGTCTATCTTTAATAAGACCTTTTACGTCTTCTTCTTCAAAGTTATCAAATGCTTCAGAGGTATAATCTTCAATCGCATTTTCCACTTTTTTAAAGAGATCTTTATAATCTACGATATAACCAAAATCCTTTGATTGTCCGTCTAGACGATTTACACGACATATGGCTTGGAAGAGCCCATGGTCTTGCATTTTTTTGTCTATATACAGATATGTAGCAGATGGGGCATCAAAACCTGTGAGCAATTTATCAACAACGATAAGTAACTTCATCTGTCCAGGTTCTTCAACAAATTTTTTCTTTACCTCTTCTTCAAATTTATCTACTTTGTTTATTGCTCGATTCTCTGGAAGTTTAAACCAATCAGCAAGCATTTTTTTATATACTTTATAC
>WOZL01000092.1 GCA_011620305.1 Candidatus Dojkabacteria bacterium
TGGTTTATTGTTGGCATAGCTAGGTATTATACTATAAAGTCAATTAAAATCAAAAATCATACTCTATTAAATTCTCACTTCGTGCCTCTTCTCCTGAAGGAATTCTCCTACCAATAATTACATTCTCTTTCATACCTCTTAGTGTATCTACTTTCCCAAGTATTGCACTTTGAGTTAGAACTCTTACCTGCTCCTGGAATGACATAGCAGACAAGAAACTCTCTGTGTGTAAAGCAGATCCCTTAATCCCAAGTAATTTAGGAATTACAAGAGCTTTATTCTTTCCTTCTTTTACTAATGACTCATTCTTAGCTTTTGAGATATATCTATTTATCAACGAACCTACCAGGTATTCTGAATCACCTGATTCAATTACTCTTCCAAGTCTAGCCATCTGTCGTAAGATAATCTCAATATGAATCTCTCCAATAGCAACACCCTGTTCATTAAACACTTTCTGTACTCCATCAAGAATATATTTCTGAGCAGCAAGCATACCAGCAACATCTGTTAACTTTTTAGGATCAATTGAACCCTCAGTAATCTGTCTTCCAGCTTTAATATCCTCTCCCTCTTTAACAAGTATTGGGATATTAGGTAGTACAGTAATTACCTCTTCAGCTTTAACATTACCTACAAAATCAAGAATACCACCAGCTAACCTTATCATACCATCAAATGGAGCCTGTTTCTCAACTCCCTCTTTGTCTATATATATAATCTGACCTGCTTTAACCTCATCACCATCTTCTACCATTATCTCCTTAACATCTGAGACAATGTAGTGTCTTTTAACTTTTTTAGTACCTGTAATAACTACTGTAGCAGAATCATCCTCAGCATACTCTATATGAACCTTTCCAGATACAGATGCAATCTCTGCTTCTGACTTAGGCTTTCTAGCTTCAAATAGCTCCTCAATTCTTGGTACACCCTGAGTAATATCAACAGATGCAACACCACCCTTATGGAATGTCCTCATAGTCATCTGAGTACCAGGCTCACCAATGGACTGAGCTGCGATAACTCCAACAGCTCTACCAATACCAATAGGTTCACCATTCTCAAGATTAAGACCGTAACATTTCTCACAAATACCGTAAGGAGATTTACAGAGTATAGGAGATCTAACATAAATCTCTTTTATACCTGCATCTTCAATAGCATCTGAGATATCTCTTGTAATAGCCTCATTCTTCTTAGCAACAACTTTCTTTCCATCTTTTACATCTTGAGCTAAAATTCTTCCAAACATCCTATCACCAAAACTCATTCTTCTCTCATCATCCTTACTAATACAAAGTCCTTCACCCTCATAGCCACAATCATCATCTCTGACAATAACATCATGAGCAACATCTACAAGCTTTCTAGTAAGGTAACCAGTTGAAGACGTTCTAAGAGATCTATCTGCAATACCTTTTCTACCACCATTAGCAGCAACAAAGTACTCAAATGCACTTAGACCATCTCTATAGTTACCCTTAATAGGTAGTGGTACCCAGTTACCCCTAGAGTCTCTAACCATACCCTTAATAGTTAGAACCTGTCTAGCCTGAATCTTACCACCATTTGCTCCTGACTCTACCATCTCATATATTGGATTATTCCTATCTAACTTCTCCCAAGCCTCATCAGCAAGTTGAGATGCAAAGTCGTTCCACATTGTTGTAGAAAGACTGATTCTCTCCTTTTCTGTAATAAGACCTTGTAAGTAGTTCTCCTGCAATTCTTCGTCTTTCTTTTCCATTTCTGCAATTCTATCTTGCAAATCGAAATCTAACTTGGCATCCTCAGGTGCCATAGTGAAACCGATATCTGTAGCATACTTAAATCCAAGAGCCTTCATACTATCTAAAGTCTCCACTAAAACATCCCATTCATAGTTATCTTTAATATCTCCAGCGATCTCTCTTACCTTCTTAACTCCAATTCTTTCATTAATGAATGAATAACCCTCTGGTAATATACTGTTAAATATAACTCTACCTACAGAAGTACTGATAACTTCATCATTAATCTTTACTAATATTTCTTCATCTACCTCAATTACATCTCTTTCATAAGCTTTAATAGCTAAGTCATCAGAAGCAAACATTCTTGGCTTCTCAACCTCTTTTAAGTCAGTCATTAAGAAAAATCCTAAGAGCATATCCTTACTTGGAGTTGCTAATACCTGACTATTAGAAATATTTACAATATTAGCTGAAGCCATCATGGTTTTCTTTGCCTCTTCTAATGCCTCATCTGTAAGAAGTACATGTACAGCCATCTGGTCACCATCGAAGTCAGCATTAAATGCTTTACAAACTAATGGATGAATTCTAATAGCATCACCCTCTACAAGTTTAGGATAGAAACCCTGAATACTGTATTTATGTAGTGTAGGAGCACGATTAAGTAATACTGGTTTACCTTCAATTACTTTCTCGAGGTAATCCCATACTACATCCTCCTCATTATCTATCATCTCTTTTGCGATACGAATGTTTGGAGCATCTTCAGACTCTAGTAGTTCGTGTATAACGAAAGGTTTAAACATCTCTAAAGCTACTGCTTTAGGTAGTCCACACTGATCAATTGAAAGATTTGGGTCTACATCGATAACTGCACGACCAGAGTAATCAACACGTTTACCAAGCAAGTTCTTTCTGAAAATACCTTTCTTCCCTCTTAAGTCATCTGTGAGAGACTGATAAGGTAATCTCTTACTATTAAGCATTGGCTTAGATGGTCTGTGAGAATTATCTATCAAAGCATCTACAGACTCTTGAAGCATTCTCTTCTCATTTCTAAGAATTACTTCAGGTGCACCAATTTCAATTAGTCTTGCTAACCTATTATTTCTATTAATTATCCTTCTGTATAGATCGTTAAGATCTGAGGTAGCAAATTTACCACCTGAGAGAGGGATAATTGGTCTTAATTCTGGAGGTAGTACTGGTAAGACATCAACAACCATCCATGTTGGACTTGTATTATTCTTAAGAAATCCTTCAAGATACTGTAATCTCTTAATAGTAGATGCTTTTCTACTACCTTTTTGGTTCTTACTCTCTTTCCTTAATTTCATCACCTCTTTCTCTACATCTAAATCCTCTAATAGCTTTTTGATTGCTTGAGCACCCATTTGAGCCTCAAAGAATAGTAGATCTCTATCTTGTAAATCTACATATTCATCTTCAGTTAATACAGAACCTATTTCAACTGTTTCAAGTAATGTGATTAATTTATTAAAGTAGTTTTCAATATCTTCTTCTCTTTCTGCAAACTCTCTATGAATTTGTACCAACCCCTGCTTCTTCTTATGCTTTAACTGACTAATTTTAAATTCATCAGCCTTTTCATCCTTAGCTTCTTTTATTTCCTTATCATAATCCTCTGTAGCCTCTTTGATCTCTTCTTCAAGCTCTTTGTCTAGTTTCTCAAGCTCATCTTTCTTTGTTGCTTGAGCCTTTTTAATAGTATCCTCTCTCTGCTCAGTATCCATCTCTACAACCATATATCTAGTGTAGTAGATAACTGAGAGAAGTTTCTTGTGAGGCATATTAAGAACAATGGACATCTTATTTGGTACACCGTAAGCGAACCATACATGTGCAACGGGTACAGCTAACTTAATATGTCCCATTCTTTCTCTTCTTACATCCTTTGTTGTAACCTCTACACCACACTTATCACATACAATTCCCTTATATCTAATCTTCTTATATTTACCACAGTAACATTCATAGTTTTTAGTAGGACCAAAAATCTTTTCACAGAAAAGGCCATCTGGTTCTGCTTTGAATGTTCGATAGT
>WOZL01000069.1 GCA_011620305.1 Candidatus Dojkabacteria bacterium
ATACTTTGAAATGAATGGTGATCAAACCCCTCAACTAATAGAGGGGTTTCTTAATAAGGAGTTAGTAGAAGCTAACCCTAAACTTTTTAGAGAGCTTTACATTAAACTCTTAAGACACGCATGTTTAACACCAGATAAGAAGTGTGCAGCAGATGCAATTACTCATGTTGTATATAATGAAAGTGATAAGGAGTATGAAGTAGTTAATTTTTTAGATGAAGAGGGTCTATTAGATTTAACCAACGATTGGTTAGATATTGTCTATTCACAAGGTTATCAAGTTGATTAAGAGAGACATAATGCTAGAACAAGAATTAGATTATAGAAAAGAGATATTAGATTTCGATACCATTATTGAATCTGAGTTAACTTACTATTTAGGTTTTGAAGTTGAATTAGGTCAATCTTTACTTTCTGAAATGGATGAACGACTAGATCTAATGTACTCCAATGAAAGAGTATTTGCTAATTTCTTACTCTCTAAAGACCTAATTATTTACCCCGAACCGTATTTAAGCAAAATTAATCGTACTCCTGATTTTTTTGTAATAAATCCAATGAGATATGAAGTTGATGAATCATATATTGGAAGATTTCTTGAATTAACTCTTCTCTCCTCAAAAGATTTAGAGAATGATTCTTGGTATGGAAGGAGAAAGTTTGCTCGCAAAAGAAAACAGACAGAAGCATTTGAGAGCTTAAATATACCTGTTACATATATCTGCCGAGAACAACAGGAGTGTATAAAACAGTTTCAAAAAGATAGTTTTGAAGATATTAATAAACTTTTTTAAGCTAATACTTTCTCTAATGCATATCCAGCATCCAGTATCTTCTGTTCCTCTAAATGGTTAGATATTAATTGTATACCTGTAGGCATTCCATCCTCTAAACCGTTAGGTAAAGATAGGCCAGGTAAACCAGCCTCTGAACTACCCTCAGCTAATATATCTGCCATCTCTCCAAAAAGTGGGTTTTTAGCATCTTCATCACTTAGAGCAGTAGATGGTGTAGATGGTGCTACAATTACATCATATTTCTCAAATACTTTATCAAAATCCTCTCTAATTAACTGTCTAACCTGTTCGGACTTCTTAAAGTACTCATCTGCATATCCAGCTGATAGAGAGAATGTACCAGTCATAACTCTTCGTTTTGGTTCTTCTCCAAATCCTTCACCTCTTGTAGATTCAAAGTAATCCTTTATGGTATCCTTCTCTTTACCTTCTAGACCGTATCTAGTTCCATCATATCTTGCTAGGTTAGAGGAGACCTCACTTCTACAAGTGATTGTATATACAGCCATAGCGAATTTAGGATTCATAATACTTATTGTATCTACCTTAGCACCAAGTGATTTAAGAAGTTGTATAGTTTTCTCAAAGTTTTTTCTAACCCCCTCTGAGAGATTTACTTCTAGATACTCTTTAGGTATTGCAAATTTCATATCCTTAACTTTCTTTGGATCTAAATTCTTGTAGTAATCAGGTACCTCCTTATTGTATGTTGTAAAGTCATTCTTGTCATATCCCGCTATTATCGATAGTACATATGCTGCATCCTCTACACTCTTTACAATAGGGCCAGGGGAGTCTAATGAAGAACCCATAGCTAATACTCCGTATCTAGATACTCTGCCGTATGTAGGTTTAAGCCCAACAACTCCACACCATGATGCAGGTAGTCTAATAGAGCCTGCAGTTTCTGTACCTAGAGAGCCTGTACACATATCTGCGGCTGTTGCAGCTGCACTACCACCACTACTGCCCCCTGGTAATTTAGATACATCATATGGGTTCCTAGTAGGTCCATAGTATGAAGTAACTGTACCAGAACCGTGACAGAACTGGTCTAGATTACTCTTACCCAAGATTATCATCCCTTCATCTAATAGTTTTTTAGTTACAGTTGATTCATATACAGGTTTGTAATCATCAAGAATATGAGAAGCACATGTAGTTAATATACCTTTAGTTGTAAATACATCCTTAACAGCTATAGGGATACCTGATATTTTCTTTTTACTTTCTTCTTCGAAGTTCTTGTCAAACTCTTTAGCTTTCTCTAAAGCAATATCTTTGGTAAGTGTAATATATGCATTAAGCTTATCTTCTTTTTTCTCAATTTGCTTTAGGTAATACTCAACAACCTCTGTTGCACTTACATCCTTTTTGAGTAATTTCTTTCTAAGTTCTACAATACCGAGATTTTTCATAGATTTGTTTGATATATAATAATTAGGTATTCTATCAAAACTTTAAGCAATTGTGAAAACTAAAACTCCAATAGCTGTTGTAACAAAAGTTCCTGCGAGTACTTGCCATATATCATGATGCTTTAGCTTAATCCTAGAGAGACCAACTAATGGTATACATACTAAGTATCCAGCAAGTATGATATATATTTGATAATCTTTGAATACGTAAGCAAGTATAAGGATGAAAAGTACACTCTGTGTCATATGACCACTTATCTTCCAGAAGAGAGTAACTAGTGTAAATACAAAGAAGGATAGGAGTAAGAAAAGTGCTACCTCTTGTACTACAGGTATGTTATACATTGACAGTAGTACATAGTTAGTAAAGAATCCCATTGTAATTATGATATTGTATAGAGTTCTTTCTTCTCTTTTTCTAATATTAAAATCAAACTTTTTATCAGTGATCAAACCTTTTTTGTAAAGATAGAGGTATGTAAGGATAGGGAACAGTACATAGAAGAAAAGAGAGGATGCTATTAGTCCAATATATTCAATCCTAGGAATTAAAATGATTGTAGTAATCAGTGTAATAACTGGAGAGCTGAATATCAAAGAGGGTAGTCTAATGAGAATATCCTTAAGTTTTATTTTAGGAAGATTGAACTTTGGTAATTTGATTTTTGATAGTTTACTATTTTTATGCTTCATTCTTATACAGTGTAACAAAGCATTAGCTTTCTAGCAATGGAGAGATATCTTTATCCTTGTTAGTAATTATAGTTAATCTATGTAGGGCTCTTGTTATAGCAACATATAGGAGTCTAGTACTGTATTCATTATCTGGATATCTCTCTTTATTTATATCAACAATTATTACACTATCAAATTCCAAACCTTTAGCTTGAGATACTGGTAGTACAAGAACTCCAGTTTTGTAATCACTCTCTGTATATGGAACAATATCTCTTCCAATTACATTCTCTAAAGGTGAAATTCTTTCATATACACTATTTGCATGCTCTTTATTTCTACATATTAATGCACATGTTACTGCACCTTTCTCAAATTCCTCTTTAAGTAGTTTAGCTAAACTTTTGAGTTCGTTATCATTTAAGTCTTTGAGCTCTTTACTATACTCTATCTTTTTAATTTCCTCTCCATGTCTAAGTACTGCTTCTGGTAGTTTGTAGCTCTCTGGGAATCTGTCTTTAAATATCTTGTTTGCAAAATCAATAATCTCGATAGTAGTACGGTAGCATCTGTTAAGTTGATGATAGCTTACATCTTTATATCCCATATCCTTAATTAGCTTAATTACTTTCTTCCAATCACGTATGTAAAATGGAGGGATAATAGCTTGAGCTAGGTCTCCTGCAAATGTAATATTTCCATTTTTAGCAACTCTAGCTAAGGTAGCTATCTCTACAAATGATAGGTCTTGGCACTCATCAACTACAATATAATCTTGTGTAAACTCTTTACTTCCTACAATCTTAAACTGTAAATGAACCATTGGTGCTAAATCTTCCATACGGAAATATTTATGTGAGTTATGTGACCTTAATCCTTCTAAGGTA
>WOZL01000074.1 GCA_011620305.1 Candidatus Dojkabacteria bacterium
AAATAATACAGAGGCTTTTGTTCCTGAGGAAGAAAAGTCTGTCAATAAAGAAGTGTGCATTTCAGATTTCGTGGATGCAGGTGCATCTTATGCAATCGCAAAAGACATTTGCACAACTGAAGCAGAATATGAATTAGCTTACCGACTTGAAGCGGGAGAATATTGCGATAGTTGGGGAACTATCGTCTATGATGCAGACGAGGACGTTGAAATTGTGAAAGAGTTCAATGCTCCAACCGAAGCTTCATACAGCTATTGCTACCCATATTCTCCAGGGATTCAAAACGCCCCATTTTTCACTGGAGCAGAACTGAACCCGTTCGGTGAAGTCTTCGATATTGTTTTTGTCGAAAACTAATTACCTACCCGAGACCTAGCTATCATAATTAAGCCCTAAAATGTTCCTTTATAGGAATTTTTAACTTAATTAACATCACCACACGCTAGAGTCTCTAAGATTACATTTATCTTACTGATGAGTCCTTAAGGACGAAAGATTCTATTTAACTACCTTCCTAAAAAATTCAAAACACTTCATAAATAATTTAGGAGGTAACAAACTAAGAATATATACACTAAAAGTTTCTAATTTCCAAAGAATAAACTGTTTAGAGCTAGGTTTAATACCTAGCTCTTTTTTTGCCCACTTCCTAACCTCGTTAGTCTTTTTAAAATGATCTAACATATTAGACTGAGATTGGGTATTAAAAGTCATACGATATTTAAGTACTGTATCCTCAATATTATGAAATTCTCCTTTTTTACTAAGTAAGAAAAAAAGCTTAACATCCTCTACCTTCCACATATTCTCAGGATAAAGACCTACTTCCTCTAAAGCAGTCTTTCTTAAAGTAACTGCTGGATGTGCAAATGGTTGAAAAAGAAACATATTCTTCTTTATATCTTTATCATCTATTGCATACTCCCTATGATCTGTAATATTACCATCCTTATCTATGATATCTATCTGACCACCCACAGCTACACAATTAGGATGCTCTTGCATGTATTCTACCTGCTTTTTAATACGAGAAGGATACATTACATCATCTGCATCCATACGAGCTATATATTGCCCCTTAGAAGCTCGTATACCAATATTAATTACATTACCAAGACCATTCTGTTTCTCTACAGGTATTACAGTAATCTTTTCTCCATATTCTTTGAGTATTTCTAGAGTACTATCAGTAGATTTATCATCAACAACAATAGTTTCAATATTCTCGTAGGTTTGATTAAGACAGCTATCTATAGCTTCTTTTATATATTCCTGTCCGTTATGTACAGGAATTACTATCGATACAAGCGGTTTAATCTCCATTTTCTTTTCTTTATTAATTTAACAATTATCAATATAAATATAAATATCCAAACAAAATAGCCAAAGTATGCTAGTAGGTTAGGATAGTAGATAATATATATTGTGTCGTATTCTTCATCTGATATATCCCAACCCTGTTTCCATCCATTAACAATAACTTTTCTATTTAATACCTTCGGTATTCCATTATTTAAACTAATTGCTAACCATCCATTCTCACTAGCTTGAGGAATTGTAAGTACGGAATTCTTCTCTTTTCTCTTTAATACATAAGTTGAGGATAGGGGACCGCCTAAAGTGTCCGCCTCTATTTCATATTTAATATTGGTATTTTCTGGTACATACTCTAAATCCTTCCATATATCTGGATACTTCATTACTGTTAAATCTTGTAGTAAGTTCTTGGTTGTGAGATTGTAGCTAGTACTAACCATAGATAGATCAAATCTATCTGTCCGATTATCTGAGGTAAAGATATCTAAACTAGATTCTGTTGTGTTGTCATAAAGGATATCCTGTATCCAGCATTTATTGTCACCCACATACGCTATACATAGATTAGCTGGGATATTTGATATATTCTCTCCTTTCCAGTAAAAAAGATATTTAGATAGGGGTTGAGTATAAAATAGGTTTATAGAAGTATTTGCAAATCCTGCTTTAACCTCTTGATATATCCCAGAACCTTTATTCTCCAAAACAAAACTGTTATCTCCTAAGTTCGGATACCAAACTGTACTATTTTCTTTAAGGCTATAACTTTCATTTCCCCTAATTGTTGGTACAATTATTTTATAGCTATCTCCCTTAGAAAGATTCTTTACATCAACATAGTCAGATATATTCTCCGATATCAATTCCATTTCATCCTCGACTAAGGCAAATGATACAGATATGTCCCTTACTGTAATATCTGGAGAGTCTTTAGTGTTTGTTGCGTACAGAATTAAGCTGATATAATCAGTTTTAGAAACTAAATTATCCAAATACTCTTGAATATTCCCAACACCTCTATTTGCAGAGAAATATATTTCTCTATTTAAACATCTTGCTTCATTTTGAGAGTAAATACAGTATCCTAAAAGTGAGTTATTAGTTGTCTCCCAGTTGATATCAACCTTAACTGCATTATCATTCTCTCTTGTTAGAGATAGTTCAGAATATACACATGGAATACCATCTTTACCCCTCAAATCAAAACCCGTAGCATCACCCTGTAGAGTGACTTCTGTCGTTGGCTCTCGAGTACCTGAGATGCATTCATAGGCTTCTGATTGAGATAGTGTATGTGTCATATTCTGTGTAACAAAAGAGGATGACGGTATTGTAGAGATTGTATGGTTACTAGCAAAATCCGAATCTATTGTTATGTATTCATCACCAACTTCTTCTTTCCTTAAAATATTGCCATCTATGATAATAATGTCGTTATTATTGTACTCATACCTTCTGAAGTTAGATTTGTTGAATTCATTTAATGTAGGAAGTGCTGGGTATAGATAGATTGAACTATCAGTAATATTAATAAGTGTTGGGAATTTCCCAATTTCTGTCTCTGATATTACATTTGATACTAAAATATTATCTCCTAGATACTCTCGTTCGGCTATTAGGTATCCCTTTTTGCTATCCCAATTAGAATAAATCTCTGGATTTAGAGAAATCTTTGGAGATTCTGAGTAATCAAAATATGAAAATGTTCCAATATCTTCAGAGTTAGATTCAATTAGCACCTCAGTAGTAGAAATATCAGTTCTGTAAAGATACAGGTTATCAGTAGAGTAGGCCAGTTTAAAATTATTCCAAAGTCTATTTACCTCTCCCCAATCCCAGCTATATGTAAAGCCTTCTTCATCTAGAGATAGATCTACTAATATATATTCAATCTCATATTTTTCAATTATCTTATTCAGTTTCTCTTCATTCTTTGCCCTAAACGCTTGTTGAACATCTAACATTGCCCTTTCACCATATTTTGAACCAATGGCTGATGAAAGGTCCATAATTGGATTAGGAATGATATATGATATGAAGTTGGAACCCCAAAAACCCCAGTCATATGTCCGAAAGTAATTGTTGTTAGCTGGTGGTAGATAGAGAACCCTTTCTTCTTCTAGTCTATTCTCCTCAATATACTGCTTTACTTGGAAATATTCATCTGGTATCTGTATAAGTGCTCTTTTAGGAAATAAATCACCAGTAAATAGAAATTGTGAGTAAAAAAGAGTTGGCAAGATAATAATCATAGTTGAGATACTGTATAAAAATATCTTCATTGGCTTCTTTAAGAATGATGCTAGAAAATCTAGAAGGTAGATAAAGCCAATAGGAGCACAGATTGATAAAAGTAATAGGTAGATATTCCCAGTTTTGGAGGATGCCCATCTGAATACTTG
>WOZL01000114.1 GCA_011620305.1 Candidatus Dojkabacteria bacterium
TTAGAGTCTTTTATCATCAAACCAAATCCCCATACAGTATTTAATACTTTAATATTATTGATATAGGCTCCATTTACTCCATTAAGGTCGATACCTGTGTTATAGCTGCCTTTTACAATTATCTGTCTAAGTTCTATATTTGTACTATTTGCAATTTTAAAGGTATAGGAAGACTGTGCTCCAATAACAGTCATATTCTTGAATATTATTTGATCAGCTCCATAAACATGAATTCCATACGATGTACAACTTGTATTATTAATCACAACTCCCGATTTTGATTCTCCAAGGAGTTTGATGTTCTCTCCTGCAATATTCAAACATTCATTATATGTTCCATTCTTAATATTGATAGTGTCCAATTCACTAGACCCATTAAACTGTGCAGCGTTGATAGCTTCTTGTATTGTGTTATAGCAAATAGGATCTCCTGTAATACCAACTGTCTGACAAGTATCCGAAGAAGGATTTCCATTTCCAGCCAGATTTGGATTAACCACTACAAATACAGTAAAGTGATCTAACCCTTCAATCTTTAATGAACTCTCATCCTCTATAACATTACTAATATCCTTAGCATTTTCTAATTCACTAACATCTTCAGCATATACAACCTTATTACTATCTCCAACCTTAGGTAATGTAAGATCATAATTAAAAGACCCATCAACCATATCCGTAGTAATATCATAAGCAACATTAGAAACTGCATTAGTAGCCTCAACCTGCTCATCTGTCAGATATACTGTCTTAATAGTAAGAGTACTAGATACCTCAGGTAAACTAGAAAATACAACAGTAACATCAGAGTTGTTTGGATACACATACACCTCTCCTAATACAACAGGAGAAGAAGTAGTAGCAGATTCCTCAGAAGTAACCCAAGTAGGTTTTGCTATCTCCTCAGGATCTGAAATCCCCTCATCTAATATATCCTCACTAACATCTACCTCACTACTTACATCATCCAATGCATAATCTTCTAAAACAACACCAAAAGCCTGTAAAGAAGGTAATAGGGTATAAAGAAAAACAAATAGAAATACAAAAACCTTTTTAAAAGGTAAAACTTTGAGAAATTTCCTCATTAAAAAATAATTAATAAATTTATTCTTTTTAATGAGAACCAACTAGGGGCATAGCAGTCCCCATTACTGTATGTAGTAGAATATAGAACTTTTTAAAAAATAAGTCAATCTTTAAGTAACACTTCTGTTACACTATCATCCTTCTTAGTAACTACAAAAACCCTATGCAATGCCCTAGTAATACCCACATATAATAACCTAATACTCAACTCATCCTCACCATAATAATTACTATTTAAATCTGCAAAAATAACAGTATCAAATTCCAAACCCTTTGCATTCTCAACAGGAAGAACCTGCAAACCACCCTTATAATCAAACTCCTTATAACTAACAACCTGCCTCTCTATAACATCCTCATACTCCTTAAAAATAGAATACAAAGTATCCGCATGATCCCTATCCCTACAAAGAAGAGCACAAGTAACAGCCCCCTTCTTAAACTGATCCTTTATTAAAGATACTAACTCCTCTATCTTATCCTTACCTAGATCTTTAATATCCCTATCATATTCCAATATCCCAACCTCATCCCCATGCCTTAAAACTGCCTCTGGTAATTTGTAAGACTTAGGAAACCTACCTTCAAATATCTTATTTGCAAAATCTACAATCTCTATAGTTGTTCTATAACACCTCTGCAATTGGTAATACTCAGTATCTTTCTTAGTAATATCTTTTACAAGATTAATAACATCATCCCAATCCCTAATGTAAAAAGGAGCAATTATGGACTGTGCCAAATCCCCAGCTATTGTTATATTCCCAGCCTTAGATACCATAATTAAAGTAGCTAATTCCACAAAACTCATATCCTGAGCTTCATCTACCATCACATAATCCTTCTCATATGGTTTAGTACCATTTATTTTAAGATGAAGATAAACCATAGGAGCTAAATCCTCCATCCTGTAATTTCTAATCCCTCCACTCTGTGTAAGACCCTCTAGAGAATATTTGGAAACCTCTTTATTTACCAAATCTGTCTTAAACAAATCCCTGTAGAGAGAATAAATATTACATTTCCTTCTAAAGTAAGAAGATATATCCCTCTTAAGATTCATATCTATGTCATTTGTAGCATCATAGAAACCAGTTCTTCCCTGTTTAAATTGCTTTTTAGCAAAAGCATAGTCCATAGCAAGATCTAAACGCTCTGTCATATCTATATTAGGAAATTCTTTTTTAAGTTCGTAATATCTCTTTTCAATAATATCTCTCCTAGAGTAGGGGATATTTTCTAAGAGATCCTCTTCAAATTTTTCAAAGTATCTTTCAAGAATATCCAGAAACTCTAAAGACCCTTTGTAAGCCTTAATATCTAAATTAGGTTTTTTATTTGAAATTGTAAACCTATTATCCCAACCTAATACAGATTTCCCCCAGAAAAGATATGTCTCAGTATCTACCTTACTAACACCAAGATTGGGCAAAACATCTGATACATAGTCTATGAACATCTGATTAGGAGCAATAATTAAACTGTTATTAGAACTAATCTGTTCCTTATATGCATAGAATATGTATGCCAATCTATGTAGAAGTATTGTTGTCTTACCACTGCCTGCAACACCCTGTATTAGAATTGGCTTGTTGAGACCATCTCGGATAATTTCATTCTGCTGTGCTTGGATTGTAGATACAATATCTTGAAGCTTCTTACCTAATCTCTCATTAAGTTGTGAGAGAAGGAATTCATCTGCTGCAACATTTCCAGACTTAGCGTCATATATCCCACTTATCCTTCCCCTAGATATCTGAAACTGTCTTTTTTGTAGTAAATCTCCTTTCCTTTCTCCACTAGGTGCTTGGAAACTCACATCATCTTTAGGACCACTATTTTGATAGTAAAGATTAGCGACGGGAGATCTCCAGTCAGTTATTAGGGGTATATGTGTTTGTTCATCTATTAGTGCAAATTTCCCTATGTAAAGGGAAAGAGGTTTTTCTGCTCTAGAGTCATATGGTTTAAACTGAATCTTACCGAAGTAGGGGGAATCTAAAGCAATAATCTCGTTATTGGTTCTGTCAACAATCTCTCTAATCTTGCTTAGTATCTGGTTATATATCTTCTTAGCAGCTGCCCTTTCATCTAGGTCACTCTCGGTATCTATGAGGGATATTTGGTGCTCTAATTCTTCTTGTAGTTGTTCTAATCTTTGTATTAGGTTCTTAATGGAGTCTCTCTTAATATGTACAACTCTTTTAAGATTTGGATACTCCTCCTCTTCTAATGTAGAGAGGTTTTTTAAATCACTAAAATCCGCGACTTTATCTACATCCCTGTACAGAGGGTGTAAGTACTGTTTAAACGTTTGCATGATTGGTTTTTAGGCATGAAGTTACCAAGGGAGAGTATATATTAAAAAAGTGAAAAGTTCAAATAAAATAGAGGCTTTAAGCAAAACTATTAAAATGGTATATTAATTTACAATGAATAACCAGTTAAAGTTGTTACTCTACATTGTATTTATAGCGGTAGCTATTTTTTATCTCCAAGATAGTTTTGGCTTTTTAGATATCTCTCTTGTTGATAATGAAGAAGTATCTGAAGAACAAACAGAAGAAGAAACAGATGAAAAAACAGAGGAAAGTTAGCGAAACGCTGAAGTATTCGTCATTCCGGCG
>WOZL01000094.1 GCA_011620305.1 Candidatus Dojkabacteria bacterium
AAACTTCTCCATACCTACACTATCAATTAGCTCAATATCTATTAGGGTAATAATGTAGTTTTCATCAGGATTATCAGGTTGCCATCCTTCGGGTGCAATATATCCTGAGTGATATGGATTATTTTTCTCCTCTTTTTTCTTCTTAAAAAGCATGGGCAGTACATTTAAATTTAATGATAATATATAATACAACTATGATAGATGAATTTGCAACTAACCATAATTTAGCCAGCTATAGAATAGATCAATTTAATAACCAATTCTTTAAACAAGGAATAAAATCATTTGATGAGCTTACTACTTGGTCAAAAGACTTAAGAGAAAAGCTTAAAGAGGAGATAGAGTTCTCTACTCTTGAGCATCTAAAAGATAACTACTCCTCTACTGGAGATACTATAAAGACAGAATTTAAGACAAAGGATGGTTTCCCTATAGAATCAGTGTTAATGCAGTATGAAGATGGTAGAAACTCTGTTTGTGTAAGCTGTATGAGCGGTTGCCCTGTAGGATGTGAATTTTGTGCAACTGGGAAAATGGGGTTTAATCGTAATTTAACCCATAGAGAGATAGTAGATCAGATTATGCACTTTCAAAGATTACTCTTAGAAAAAGGAAAAGGTGTGACAAATGTTGTATTTATGGGTATGGGTGAGCCTATGCTTAATCTAGATAACGTCCGAAAAGCTGTTGAGATAATTAATGATTCAAACAAACTGAGTATAGGAATTAGACATGTTACAATCTCTACTGTTGGATATGTTCCACAGATGAGAGAATACTTTAATAACAGGCATACTCCGAGGTTAGCTATTAGTTTACATGCACCTAACCAAAAAATTAGAGAGAGGATAATGCCAACTATCTCAAAATTACATCCATTAGATGAGTTAATGTCATTTGCTGATTGGTATGAGAAAGAATTAAACAAGCGTATAACCTATGAATATACTTTAATAAAAGGAATAAATGACCAACCAGAGCATGCCATAGAGCTTTCTAAACTACTCTATAATAAATTAGCTCTAGTAAATGTAATTAGATTTAATCCTTCAAGTGTATTACCTTACGAAACTCCAAAGGAAGAAACATTACAAAGATTTGTAAAAATACTTAATAATAGGGATATTAATACAACAATTAGATATTCAATGGGTGATGAAATAGGTGGAGCTTGTGGTCAATTACATTCTACTAACAGTATCAATGCCAAGTAAATATAGACCTTCTTTCATACTTTCTGCAGTAGCTTTTACTACAGCAAGGAGTAAATCTCTGTCCTCTTCTTGAGCATTCAATACATTTACCTCCTGATAGAATTTGTTAAATATCTGACCTAGTTCAAACAGATATGTACATAAAGTACTTGGAGAATAGTTAATAGAAGAGGTAAGCACTATGTCACCAAGTCTGCTAATTTGTCTAACTAGCTCCTTTATATAAGTATTAGTTAAACAGGCACCTACACAGGCTGAACTTGCAGGAATTTCGTCTGATGATTCAATGATTGATCTAGCTCTAGTATATACATACATCAGATATGGGCCCGTATCCCCTTCGAATTTGATGTCTTTGTTAACATCAAACGCTATGTTCTTACCTACACTCACCCTTAAGAATGCATATTTAATTGCAGATACAGCAATTTTCTCTGAAATTTTATACATTTCTTCTTTATCAAACTCTCTTCCACTCTTTTTCATTGAATTTTTAACTGCTTCTTGAGTAATTTCTAATAATTCTTCAGCAGATATTACTTCACCCTTACGACTAGACATTTTTTTCATACCAGGTAGTGCTACTACACCATGGGACATATGAATAATGGCATTAGCAATCTCGGGTTCAAGTCTGCTAAGAGCATCTAAAACTACTTTGAAGTAAGGCTCTTGGCTTTTGTCTGTTATCATAATTAATTCATCCCAATTTCCCTTCTCGCTTTTAGCTTTTGCTAATCCTAGCTCTTTAGTTTCGTATATAGGTAGTCCAAATTGGTTAATAAATACACGTGTATGTAGACCCTTATCAGGATCTCCTTCATATATTACAGCCCCATCATCCTCTTTAAATATCTTCCCTATATTATCTTTTACCATGTTATACCCTATCTCTCCTACCTTACTTTCAAAAAAGTAGTAATCAAACTGTGTCCCAAGTTTTTTATAGAGAATTTCAAATTGCTCTAAACACCACATTCTACCCTTTCTATACCAATCATCTATACCCTTCTCTTCTAGTTCCTCAAGACTCTCCTTAGAGATTGAAGGATATACAAGGCCAGATAGGTAGCTATTTATCTCCTGAATCTCTCCAATAACTTTTGGATCTTCGATATCATCGTAATATTGAGCTCCAGTCATATATGCTTCTCCTAAGAATTCGACACGTTCAGATAGTTCAAGTTGCTCAATATCCTCAAAGGTCTGATTGTTTTCCTCTAAAAGATATTTAATACCCCACATTGTTTTTGCTACGTGTAATCCAATATCACCCTGATAGTTTGCTCGTTTTACATTAGCACCTGTCGTTTCTTGGAGTCTTGCAAATGACTCTCCTACAGCGTTTGTATAAAGGTGTCCGATATGAAAAACTTTAAAAGGGTTTGCGTCCGTATATTCGATTAGGATATTTTTACCTTCTTTAATATCTGATTTAACATATTCCTTTGCTCCATTAGAGAGAATCTGTTGTATTTGAGTAAGGAGGTATCTGTCTGATAGGTAGAAATTGATAAATCCAGGACCAGCTACTTCAATCTTCTCTATTTCACTGATCTTTTCAAGATTATCTACCACCTTTTGAGCTAATTCTCTGGGGTTTAGTTTGAGCCTAGAGGCTAGAATCATAGCGATGTTAGTAGTGTAATCCCCTTTATCTAAAGATTTTGTTAGTTCTACAATTACTCTGCTTTCATTAAAGTCTATGTCAATAGCTTTAAGTGCTTCTATTATGCTTTTCTGAATCTTTTCTGTAATCATTCTCTATTCTAACACAAACAAATATGCACACCCGGAAGGATTCGAACCCTCAACCCTCGGTTCCGAAGACCGATGCTCTATCCAGTTGAGCTACGGGTGCTTAGGATACCGTTATTTTATCATATTTCTTACAAGAAATTGTGTCTTACTCTTAATCCAATGTATTGAAGTATTCTCCATATAGCTGATCAAAGCCTTTCTCTTCAAAGAAGTCTTGTGCTGGTTCATTGAATGTATATATTCTTGCTTTAAGTACACCTATACCGTTCTCTTTAGCTATCTCTTTTACCTTATCTAATAGTGCTGTAGCTACTCCCTGTCTTCTATACTTAGTTTTTACTACCAAGTCATCTACTATATATGCCTTTTTGTAGTTAAAGAAGTCTTCTAGAGGCTCCTGGGCTACTCTAATTATGCCTGCAATTTGCTCATCAACCATAGCGATTAATGAAAAACCTTTTTGTCTTTTAATAGACCTTTTGAAGTATTGATGGAGATTAGTGTTTTTGAGTATGTCCTCAGAAATTAGGCTCTTGTTGTTAAAATGGTGTTTAGACCACATTTCTCTAATGTCGTCCTCTAAGACATCAAGGTCCTTTTCATTAAGGTACCTTATATCTATTTTCATGTGATATTGTACCATATCTTATATATGTCGGGGTAACCCGATTTGAACGGGCGACCTCTACGTCCCGAACGTAGCGCTCTAGCCATCTGAGCTATACCCCG
>WOZL01000001.1 GCA_011620305.1 Candidatus Dojkabacteria bacterium
AATAGATTAGATATAGATAGCAAGACTAAAATTCAAGAAGTTGCTCAATCTAAGTTTGGAAAAACTCCCACTTATGAAGTACTCAAAGAGCATGGACCTGATCATAATAAGAAGTTTATTGTAGGAGTTAAAATCGGCAGTAAAATTATTGGTAAAGGTAAAGGTAGTAGCAAGCAAAGAGCAGAAGAGGCTGCAGCTACAAAGGGCCTAAAATATATTGAAAAGGCTTGAATAAAAAGATATCATCTGTTAAAATCACATCGTTATGCTAAAAATAAGACTAAAAAGAATTGGTAGACGAGGACAACCACACTACAGAATAGTAGTTATGGAGTCTTCTCAACCTAGAGATGGAAAGACAGTAGAGGAGATAGGGTATTACAATCCTAGGAATAAGCCTTCTGTTTTTGATGTTGATAAAGATAGAGCTCAGTACTGGTTAGAAAAGGGAGCACAGCCTACAGATACAGTTGCTCAGTATTTTGTAAAAGAGGGTCTTTTAGATTCTCTGAGTAGAGGTTCTACTAAGCCAAGTACAAAGAAAACTTCCAAGAAAGAGAATAAAGAGTAGTTATTAGATTTCAATATTGATTTTATATCCCTTAAGTTATAAAATAACTCAAGTGCATATGTTTGCACCGATTAAATTATATATACATTACAATGAAAGAGTTACTAGAACACATAGTCAAGTCCATAGTTAATAATCCAGAAGCAGTAGCTGTAGATGAAAGAGAGAGTATAGATTTCCCTGGTCTAACAATACTATCTATCAAAGTAGCTGAGGAGGATAAGGGTATAGTAATCGGTAGGAAAGGTAGAACCATTAATTCAATAAGAGATATTATCACAATAAGTGCTATTAGAAACGATAAGAGAGTAAAAGTCATTTTAGAAAATGATGAAAGACATAGACCAGAAGAGAATGACTCTGAGGATGATCTACTTTCCACCGAAGATTTATAAACCTAAAAGAATAGGAATTATTATCAGAAGTATATAAAGCAACCACAAAGTGGTTGCTTTTTTGTTATTGTCTTTATTCGATTTCATCTAGCTTTTGAACTTTAATTGAAAACTCGTCCATTATATCAGAAAAGTTAGTGTATTTGGTAAATGGTTGATAGAAATCAATCTTTTTTTCCTGCTCGGGCATGTAATACCCTGTAATCTCAAATTCTACTGTCCAGTTATTACTCCCACCCGAAAGTTCAATATTTCTAAGTATTACTAAGTATGGGGAATAGTCATGGATTTCATCAACGAGATCTAATACATCGTCATATGAACCTGAATAGGATAGACTACTTGTTACACCATTACTAGCCAACCTATCACTCACACTTAACTCTCCCGCACTTAGATTTTTACTATTAGCTAAATTATCAATATAGTAAACAAAATCTGCAACTTGTAAAACCTTAGGTATAACTCTTTTTACCATAACCAGGTCATTTACTATCTGCGTATCATCTATTTCATCTAAAGAGATCTTAACATGCTCCAAGTGTTCAATATCGGAATTCACTTTTTTTAACTCTGCTTGTGATTCTCTGGCTGTCCTAATCATAGGTACAAAAAGAAAAAGAGATAGTAGCAACAAAATTACCCCAGCACCAATAGGGATTATCAAATCAGAGATAGTAAGCCTACTTTTCTTAGCTTTTTCACCTACCTTACCTAAATCTCGACTAGCTCTAGGGTTTGGATTTTGTTCCTGTTTCTTAGACCCCGCCATTTAATTAGTTATAAATTTATCTCTATCTAATTCTCCTTCAAACGAGAAGTTTGCCCCAGTGTCTGTCTTACTAACTCCAGCTAGATTTATATTTAATATATACCTATCTACTCCCAACATGTACCATAGTTTAGCTACAGTTTCCAAATTATCTGTTTCTCCACTCATCTCAAACTCTAAGCTATCATCTATATTAAAACCTCTTATCTCAATATTACTTTGTCTCTCTACAATCTCCATAACATACTCTACAACTTCTCTTGGAGAGTATACTGCACTCTTAACATTTTTATACAAATCTATCCTCTCAATTATCTCCTGATGTGATATATATTTATCCGAGTAAGCTTGCAGTTGACTTTCCATTTCATTCCGCTTTTGTTTAGCAGAACTTAGTTGGTTTGTAGAGATGATGTTGTAAAATACAATGCCCAGAGATAGGATTACTAATAGAATAAGACTCAGGATAGAACTAATACTCAATGAGAATTTTTTCTCCTCTTTCTTAATCTCTTGTTTAGACTGCTTAGGGACTAAGTTAATTCCTTGACCAGTACGCAAGAGAAGTTTTTGCTCTTCATCAAGACCATTCTCTTTATTAACTTCCTTCTGTTCTGGTTGATTTTGCTCAGTTGTAACTTCGGGGGTTTTAACCTCTTGAGCTTGGACATTTTCTGTTGTATTGTTCTCTTTTGTTTCTGTGTTACTCATCTTTTAATGCTAGCCCAATTGCTACAGAGTAAGATGGGCCACTCTTAGAAATTATGTCTTGGAATTTACGTTCTACTTGTATATTAGACCAAGAATTAGCTATAGTAGCATTTACGTGTAAGGCTTTCGATAGATAGTCGGCTAGTCCTGGGAGCAGTGCTCCATCACCTGTTAAAAAGAATTCAGTAGGAGCGTTAGTTAGTGTTTTATTTTTATAAAACTCAATTCCTCTATTAACTTCTATCACTATTGATTCTAGAATAGGGGAGAGGACATTGTATATTTTGTTCTCTAAAACATCAGGTGTTACACCATAGTTTCGTTTATACTCTTCAGCTTGATTGTATTCAAAATTGAATTTGTTCACTATAGCTTGTGTTAAAGCATCTGAACCTATAGATATACTTTGTGAGAATACTAGATATCCTTCCATCATAATACTCATGTCTGTACTGTTTGCACCAAAATCTAACATCACCACATGTTTTTGTTTAGTAGCCCTATACATAGCTCTTCCTAAAGCTACAGACTCAGTTTCAATAGCAACAATCTCTAATCCTGCCATCTCCGTAACTTTGATGTAGATTTCAATAATCTTTAGTGGAGCAGCTACTAGAAGGACCCTAGGAGCATTCTTAGCCTCATTAAACCCAATAGGAACATAACTCATACGTACCTCTTCTATGGGTACTGGGATATACTGCTTAGCTTCATAGAATACAGCATCTTTGAGCTCTTCTTTTTTAACACCAGGAAATTCTAAGAATCTAGTAAATACAGAAAATTCAGGCAATGCAACAACTATAGAGGTGTTCTTTATCTTACTATCACTGTATAATTTTTTAACAACATCTGCTAATTTCTTCTGATCCTTTTTTTCTTCACTATTAATAACACCCTGTGGTGTAGTCTGGCTACCGAAGTTTACAAGTTTTGGATTTGTAGTTATATTACTCAGTTCGACAGCCTTTACGGAGTGTGTTCCAAAGTCTATACCTACATGGTCAGGCAGTTTTGCTATATTTAGGACAGTTTTCTAATTTATTATCACTTACATATTATCAGAAATTTCTAAGGTTTAAAACCTTGTAAACTCTGATATATATCTATCTGTGATCCAAATAGCTGTTTACCTAACATTCCATATTTTGAATTACCTTGGACTACCAGTACTGGATATCTGCCCA
>WOZL01000049.1 GCA_011620305.1 Candidatus Dojkabacteria bacterium
GTAGAGAATCCTTCTTAATGCATTTCCCAGTGTATGACCATATCCTCTTGGTAAAGGAGATATCTCAAACAATCCGTAGTTCTTCTCCTCATCCTTTATTATTACCTTTATATCTTTAAAATCTTCCATATTTGATTTAAAAAAATTTATCTAGAATAGAACTCAATAATTAGGTTCTCTTTAATTCCCTCATCTATCTCATCTCTATCTGGTAATCTTGCAACTCTAGCCTGAGTACCTTTAGCCTCTATCCATTCAGGGACTGGGAATAGCTTCTCTGAAGGAGCTAGTTTTGCCATCTTAAGTTCAACTGAGTCATCTACAGAAAGCTCATAGGAAGGAATGCTTAATTTCTTTCCATTAACTAGTACATGTCCATGTACTACAGCCTGTCTAGCAGCTGCTCTTGATGGAGCAAAGCCTGCATAGTAGACAACGTTATCTAATCTTAGTTCTAGTAATCTTAAAAATTCTATACCCTTATCTGAGTTATTTACCTTTGATCTCTTATCAGCCTCTTTGTATAGGTTCTTAAACTGCCTCTCTCTTAAACCATACATTCTCTTTACCTTCTGTTTCTCTCTTAAGTGAATACCGTAATCAGAAAGCCTTGTTCTTCTTTTGTTACCATGCTGTCCAGGTACAAAAGGTTTTCTGTTTAATGCATTCTTTTCTGAAAAAGATCTAGTACCCTTAAGGTGTAAATTAACTCCCTCTCTTCTACTTAGTTTTCCTTTTGGTCCAGTATATCTTCCCATTAATGTTTAATAATATATTAGTTTCTAGGTGCTTTTCTTGGCCTACACCCATTATGAGGTATAGGGGTCTTATCAGCTAAATAGGTAATTCTTAATCCTGCAGCATCTAATCCTTTAACTGCTGCGTTCCTTCCTGATCCAGGTCCTTTAACAAATACCTTAACCTCTTTTAATCCGTGTTTCTTCATAGCTTTCTCTGCAGCATCTTGAGCTGCTCTAGTAGCTGCAAATGCTGTACTTCTTCTAGCACCACCAAATCCTACAACTGCTGGACTTCCTTGTACTAAGGCATTACCCTCTTCATCGGTTAGGGTAATTATAGTGTTGTTAAAAGTAGCAGTAATCATAGCCATACCTTTTTGTACTTTCCTTTTTACATTTTTCTTACTTTTAGTTGTTTTCTTTGATTTTGCCATAGACTATGTCTTTTCTAATTTACGTTTTAATCCACCTACAGGCTTACTCTTACCTTTTCTAGTGTGAGCATTATGTCTTGTTCTTTGACCTCTAACTGGTAACCCCAGCTTATGCCTTATGCCTCTGTATGACCTAATATCTTTAAGTCTCTTTATATCTCTAAACTGCTTCTGTCTTAACTCACCCTCTGTTTGTAAGTTCTTATCAATATACCCTCTAACCTTATCCAACTCTTCTTCAGACAATTTCTCAACGATTGTATTCTCATCTACCTTAGTACTTTCACATACCTCTTTTGCTTTAGCTTCACCAATTCCATAAATCTCCATTAAGGAGACCCATATCTTTTTGTCATTTGGTATTTCTACACCTGCTACTCTTGCCATCTAAAGAATATTAATATTAAATCTTAATTAACCTTGTCTTTGCTTATGTTTAGGGTTCTTCCTGCAATATACATATACACGTCCCTTTCTAGTGACGGTATAGCAATCGGAACATATCTTTTTAACAGAAGCTCTAACTTTCATTTTTATTTATATCTATATGTAATTCTACCTTGACTCTTATCATATGGAGTCATTTCAATTTTCACTCTATCTCCTTCCAAGATCCTGATGTAATGCATCCTCATCTTACCAGAAAGATATCCTGTTACCTCATGCTTTTGTCCATCTACTTCGATTTCTACTATGAACTTGGCATTTGGTAATGTCTCTTTAACAGTACCCTCAAATTCATAAACCTGTTTTGTATTTTTCGCCATTCAAAAGCACTTTTCTTAACTAAATGTGTCCAGTGATTATATCAAAGTATTGCGCATAATTCAAAGATTTTTGAATGTTTATACTTGATACATAAGCACTCGGAAACGGTGTAAGAATACCAGATATTGCTCAACTATTCAATATATTATACCTAAATAGAGCTATTTACTCTGCCTACCATCAACCTTCCTTATCATTAAGACCCAAATTGCAGCTGACATCATAAATATCCCAGCACCAATAAATACAAAGTCAAAGTACTCATCACCTAAGTTAGCAATTACTCCAGAAACAACAGCAAGAATAGCACTAGATGTACTTACAACAGTGTCATATATAGCGTATTCTTCTCCTTCCATCCCCTCTGTTATATTGATTGTAAAAAGTTTCCTCCAATTAACAACATCTAAAGAGATGCCTACACCAAAGAGAAACTGAAGGAAGTAGTAGTGCCAGACTTCACTGATTAAAGGATAAAGGGCAAATGATAAACCAACTAGAAAAGCACCAAAAGCTAATATGTAAATTTCATCTCGATCTCTTTTAAGTTTATCAGTAAGTTTTCCTATCGGTAGTTGAACTACAGCCCTTGTTATATAGCTAATACCTGTACCTATACCAACAAAGCTAACAGTGTTTCTCCCTAACTTATCTGATAGATATATACCTGCTAATGCTGAGACAATGAATAGTGGGCCCCAAGTAAAAACATCAGCAAGAATTAGATAGAGTACTACTCTATTAAAATTCTTTATCTTTAATCTTATCTTTTTCATAAAGATTTACTCTCCATTAAGTTTTAATTTCTCAACAACCTCTTTATGTATCTCCTCTATACTAGGCTCTGCATCTATTTCAATTAGGAGTCCTTTCTCACGATAATAGTCTAGGATGGGTTTAATTGTTCTTGCATTCTCCTTCATCCTAACCTTTATCCTATCTGGAGTATCATCCTCTCTTTGAATAAGCTTGGTACCACATCTATCACAGTAACCCTTAACCTTTTCAGGGGTATATTTCTCATGATAGGTTGCTCCACAGTGTGGGCATGTCCATCTTAAAGACAATCTCTCTATTGCACTTTCTTCAGAGAGTTTAAAATATACTACAGCATCTAACTCTCTTTCTACATTCTTTAGTAGTTCCTCAAATAGGGGTATCTGACCTTTATCTCTTACTACAGCAACAAATCCCCAGTTCTTATCCTTCTTAAATTGCTTAACCCATTCATTAAGCATCTCATATGTAAGCTCATTTGGTACCCATCTTCCTTTTGACCAAAACTTATGAGCCTTAATTGCATTGAGATTTCCCTGAGAGTACATTTCTCTAAACATCTCTCCAGTACTGATATTCTCAAAATTGTAATTTTTGACTAAAAGGTTAACCTGGGTATCTTTACCTGATCCCGAAGCTCCGTGAAAAAGTATAGTTTTCATAGTAGTTGACTAGATGATTTTATTTAGGTATGTAATGATAACATACTATAAGTACTTATCGTAACTCCTAATAACTGACATCGATTCTACCTCTCTTTTAATTTCTAATACTGTATTAACAACAATAAGCAATCCTGTACCAGACATAATGGTAGTTGTTAGTAATCCTGCAGATATTAATATATTTGGCAAAATAGCAATCAATGCGAGAAACAGGGAACCTACAGCTGTTAATCTAAATGCAACCT
>WOZL01000058.1 GCA_011620305.1 Candidatus Dojkabacteria bacterium
CTAATAATGGAGAGTATCATAAGATGACTTCCTAAGATCTTTAGATAGCCAATACCTAAGTATTTAAAGATAATCCCAATTATAAATGCTCCGATGAGTAGTGAAGTTCTAGATTCTTCGTTCTGTTTTAATAAATTGGTTAACATTATTAATACAATTGCATCAATAAGTAAGATAAATATGTGAATTGGCATGTAGGTAATCTTAAGGTAGGTAAGAAATAGTGCTAGAGAGAGGAGTACAGCAAACATAGTCCTTAATATTTCGCTCTTATCATATATTCCTGTGAAGTATGTATAGAGATAGATAGCTATTATAGATACAAATAAGGCAACAGTGAGTTCAATATAATCAATATTGTAACTGTTTACTTCTAAATCTTTCTCTTCGGTTACTGTATAGCTTAGTGGGATATTCCCACTGTTATACAAGATATCTATACTTTCAACGCTCTCTTCCTGTACTCCTAGAGGTATAGCTAGAAGGGTAGAGTCGTTAATATAAACAGGGGTTACAAAGTCATCAATTTTAATTCCGATATACTCTTCTTTGTACTGAGCCAAGAAATCTTTGAAATCTTTAGAATATTTTGGCCAAAGCTTTGCTATACCAAAGTATGAAAGCTCTCCTGAACTAGTTGGTAGTTTAGTAACATGTATGTTTCTAAATATTGATGAATCGAACTTGGTCTCATCGTAGTTTTCTGCTAGGTAAGGTGCCAATTGATTCTCTTGGCTTTCAAAGTCAACTTCATCTTTTCTAGTAACAACGCTGTACTGATATGGACTCCTTATCAACTCACCTACATATGTTTCAGATTTTGTTGTATTAACTACGACTCTTAAATTTTCATTTTCCTTAAAAATTGTAACCTCTTCAACACCGTAGCTATTTAGTCTGTTAAACAGTATGCTTTTTGTCTTACGAATATCTACAGGGTTATCACCCTCTAATTCAAGTATATACTCTTTACTCCAGTAATCTTCTTGTACATTTAAATCAAATGCAACAACATCAGTTAATCTTTCAGTAAGGGGTAGGGCAATTAAGAAAGTTAGAAGTAACAAAGAAGAGAGTAATATTAAAAAAATGTAATTAAAGAAACTATTCCACTTAATATTTATTTTTTCAAATCTAATCTTTTTTGCCATTACAGTAGATCATTTAGCTCTCCGTAGACTTGGATTAAGTCTTGACTTAGTAAGTTAGTTATTACTGGATCTTTTTTCTTTTTAGCAAATTCAAAATCCTCTTGTTTCATAGAGGTTGCTCTTAGTTCTTTATCCAAATCTTTTTCAAGTTCTGATATGACATCTTTTACTTCTCGTACTTTACAGTCACCCAAGAAAAGCATATCAATATCTGCTTCAGATTTGTTTTTGCCATTTAGAAATGATTCTGTTACTACTAATGCTTTAAGACCCTCCATATCTTTTACTCTTGCTAATATCTTCTGTCCTAGCTTAGAGTCTTTGAAGAACAGGGTTCTTAAGTTTGATATGTATGGACTCCTGTTATCTAGAGTATATACAACCATATTTTTGTCTTTCTTGGATTTAAGAATTCCAGCTTCTTCTAGATTAATTAACTCTCTTCGAACTGCATTGATTTCCTCATTTAATTCTCGTACTAAACCTCTCACATGAAATGAGCTGTGGGGGTTTAATAGATATTTCTCTAGGATTCTAATACGAACTCTAGAGATAAGAATTTTTTTAAGCATATGAATATTCGTTAAATATTATTGCTCAATTATATCAAATTCCCCAAGAGATTGTGAAATAACTGAAATCCATATCCTACCACGGTTAAATTGTATTTCATCTCCATTACTGTTGTAGAAGGTTGTTCTGTCAGTTCTTGTATTCTTTTTCCAGCTTCCTTTTATCTCTTTTCCATCCATTAGAATTATTGCATCTCCTTGTCCTATAGTGTCAGTAATAATTCTTCCTTTATCATCATAGGCAGAGTATATGCTTGTTTCTTGTACTATTACTACCTTGGCTGTGACTTGCGAATTTGTTTCTTGGTCAATATCAGCTTTGCCTCCGACCCATCTTTTGTAGGAGTTCGTAGTGGAGTCATACTCCCAAGTTGCATCGTATAGTCCTGCATTATTTAACCTGTTATGAAATACAATCTTATACCTATATCCATCTCCACGCTGATCTTGGTCAGCATCATTTTTAAAATCCCATGACTCAAAGTCAGTGGGGAATTTATCCCATCCTCTGTTTTCAGCAATATCCCAAGCTGAAACTATTGAAGTATACTCATTATGAGGTGCATTTCTCACACCATCATTCCATCTCCATGCTCCTGCTGTAGCTATATCTTTAATATTATATGCATAGATATTTCCACATGCGTCTGTCCTAGGGTTGTCTGTATCTGCACATCCGTCGTGTATAAATACTGGGTCATATGGACTTAGCCATTCTAGGTGATATTGTCTTGCACTTCTAATAGGACCAACCTTTTTAGGACCCTGGCTCCAGAATATTACCAGATATCTAGTTATTCCACTTTCAACTAGAGCTTCATATACAACATCAGCACTATTTAAAGAAGACTGTGGTCTTGCTTGAGCATGATTATTAACCATCACAGCAATGGGTCTTCTACTCATCATTTCTTCCATTTCACTTTTGGTAAAGAGTTGTCCATTTACGGGACTCTCTTCTGTTCTTGGTTCTTGTGGTCTATCTACAAGTACTTGAGCAAATATCTTGGGTTCTTCTTTAGCTAGTATGTAGCTATTTTTAATGTTGATAATGGTTTCATCTTTAGGCTTAGGGCTATATTTATAGATACCAAAGTAGTAGAAGGCAGCTAAGCCAAGTATAAATATTAAACCGATTACTGAGAGAATAAGTATTGCTTTTTTCTTCTCTATATTCTCTCCATCAGTCCACAATTTCTTAATTCCCTTATTATCTTTCTTCTTACTCTTTTTCTTCTGAATTTCGTTCTTAACATCTGGTTTAGGTTTTTCATCTTTTTTTATTGGGTTGATATCTTCCTTCTTCTCTTTACTTTCTTCTTTTTTATGGATGGGGGCTGTTTCTTTGGGTTCTTCTTTTTTTACCTCTTCTATCTCCCCATTGTCTGACATATTTATCTCTTTCATAACTATATAGTAATGCGCGCAACAATTTTTATCAAGTACAATTTTTGTGATACACTAAAGTAGATAATTTAAGTTATTAAAATTATGAAAAAAGATACAGTATGGCTAATAGTTGCCATAGTGCTTTTAGTAGGTGTAATAGGTGGATTGGTATGGTTATTTGGAGGATTTAGTGGGATGAATGATGCAGAAGTTCCAGAAATAGAGAATCAGGAACAAGTTCAGGACACTGAGGAGCAACAAACAGAACCGACAGAAGAACAAGAGCAAAAGAATGGAGATCCTAATGTAGTTGAGGAGAATGAAGAGTTAGGTGATGCGCAGGTTGATAGC
>WOZL01000035.1 GCA_011620305.1 Candidatus Dojkabacteria bacterium
GACATTAGATGCCCCTATTGGCATAAGCATATACTCTTGAATATCTGAAGCACCTCTTGCATGTTTCCCTCCATTAAGTACATTTATCATTGGTACTGGCATCTCATATACATCTGTAGGATTATCAAAAAGTTTAGCAATATATTCATAAAGTGGAATATCTTGAGACAGGGCAGCTGCTTTTGTACATGCCATTGACACAGAGAGTATTGCATTAGCTCCTAACTTAGATTTGTTATCTGTACCATCTAAAGCTATCATAGCTTGGTCTATCTCTTCTTGGTTTTCTACATCCATACCTCTAACTATCTCTGCTATATCTTCATTTACATTCTCTACAGCTTTAAGTACACCCTTACCTAGATATCTATCCATATCTTGGTCTCTGAGCTCTACAGCTTCATGTGTACCTGTAGAAGCCCCACTAGGAACTATGGATGATGCTGTAATACCGTTTTCTAATGTTATAGTGCACTCAACAGTTGGGTTACCTCTGGAATCTAAAACTTCTTGAGCGTGTATATCAGTAATTTTCATATATAAGTATATACAATTTATTACTATATCTTATATTCATTTAATAAAATTTTAAAGGGTAAACTTTCTTTTTCAAATATCTGCTGTTACAATTGTTAATAACGTTATTTTAAATCATATGCCTAAATCAAAGATAGAGATTGATGTAATAGCTTCTACTAAACCCCAATATCAGGTGGATAAAGAAGATACTTTGATACTAGGAGGACAATGTGCTGGTATATGTTACCTTAATGGAGATAGGGATGTATTTAATGAAGAGAAAGAGAAGACATTAAAGAGGGTTAATCTAACTCTTAAGAATGGTCATCATAGTGTGTATGAGCATAGCTCAATGTCTTTACACATTAAGAATTTACCTAAGATACTCTCTATACTCCTAGTTAGTGAGAAGCAGTATAGTGCATCTATTAAGTCTGGAAGATATACAAGAATGGATAGGGTGAGTGATAAAGAGAAGAAGTTGTATAATAAGTGGTATGAGAAGTTTAATAAAAGAATAGAGGAGGTATATCCTAAGATTCCTGAGAGACTTAGAGATAAGCTATCTATGGAAAATGCTAGATACATTATCTCAGTATTTACACCTACACAGGGTATATATACTTTCAATATTAGACAGCTTAATTACATTATCGATTGGTTTAAAGAGTATATAGAAGAGAATAGGGGAGAGGAGAACTATTTTAAGGAGAATCTAATAAAAGCTATGGAGCAGTTTATAGATGCTACCTCTATGTACCATATTGATGATATGGTTTCTGGTAAGAATAGATCTCTATCTCTATTTAGAAAAGATTACATTAACTATGATGAATATTTTGGAGACACATATAGTGTTAATTACAATTGTTCTTTTGTTGAATTAGAGCAGATATTAAGACATAGGACAATTAACTACACCATTCTTGATGATATTAGTAAAGAACCTGAGAGGTTTTTTATACCTCCAATATTTGACGATGGTAGTAATCTAGAGAAGGAGTGGTTAGAGGATTTGGATTCAGTGAAGGATATTTACCCAAACGCTACTATGTTTAAGATTAATGAGAGGGGTTTAGTAGAGAATTTCATTATGAAGTGCTATGAAAGGCTTTGTGGTGCTGCACAGTTAGAAACTATGTTACAAACAAAAGAGACATTAGAGAAGTATATAGATAATACTGATGGTAAGTTAAAGACAGAGTTAGAGAGATATTTAAAGGCTTCTTGTCTATATCCAGATAAGGAGTGTAAGATGCCTTGTGTTTGGGGGAGTAGGAGAGGGATAGAAAGGAGGATATAGACAAAAGTAGGAGGGATTAGGTATAATACTATAGGATAAATTAAATCTATAGCATATGACACCAGAATTAGGGTCACAAGAAATAAAGACAAATAAGGAATCCTCTGTTTGGAGCCAAGAAAACTATGGTGGTATTGAATACGATCGCCTAGGGGATTTTCCACCCAAAGTATTGCTAGATTATACAATTGCCAACCACATTATTGAGATTTCTAAGGATTACATGGAATTTGAGAATGGAGAACCTGTTAAGGTTGCAGAGCTTTTTGCTGGAAGAGCACCAATTTCTAGAACCTTAAAAGAAATAGATGAATTAAACTTCGAATGTCATGCTTTTGATAAGAATGAAGATATGAGAGGAGGAAACCCTTTAGAATGGGTAGAATCATATCAAACAGATTTTGATGCCTCTGAGACCTTTCTGGAAGAAAGTGAAAAAGAAAAATATGATTGGGTTGTTATAGAGAACGGACTTTATGTAACTTCAATATCCAAAGATGGTACTAGAAAGTATACTAAAAAGGAGGCTGAGATTCTTAGGGTAATAGCATTACAGAAAGCTATGAATATGCTAAAACCTGGTGGTTTCTTAGTTATATCCGATGCTTTAGACAACACTAGCAACTTTGGTCTAAAAAGAATCAAAACCTTTCTTCAAAGAGACGTTGAAGCAAGAAAAGTTCTGAAAAAAGATGAAAAAGGTGTAACTCGTATTGTATGGGAATACGTAACAGAACATCTTAAAAAATCTACTAATGGAGATAAGAAAGCGTCGATGATAGATGTCCTAAAAAGAAACAGAGAGTTTGTAGCTAAGGCTCAACTTTTTACTCACGAAGAAAATCTTGACCTCTTTAGAAGGTTGGGGATGAATGAAAGAGTTCTATTATCCCAAGCAAATGATTATCTAGGAAGTAATGGGACCTATATACTTAGAAAATTGTCAGACATAGAAAGCCAAGATGATCTTCCTAATCAACTTGGAGAACCTATTGCTTTGAAGTATCCTATTCATGAAAGATTGCTTGAAATAGTTGGAAGATTTAGAAGAGAAGTTTACAAGAAGACAAAACAAACTGACAATCTGCCAATTATTGATGAGTACGACAGAAAGGAAGAGGGGATGACTCTTGTTTACCCACAAAAAAACCATATAGGTTTGATTGCAGCTGCAACAATTCAGCCAAGAGATAGAGAAATTGGGTTAGATGCAGAGCGTTTAATGGTTCCAATGGACAGTTCTGATTTCTATACTGCATTAAGAGAATATGTATATAGAGATAGTGAAAAGGCTAAAGAGGCTATAGATAAAGGACATGAAATTAGATTTGGAGAGGCCAGAAGACTTGCTGCAGATAATTTACTTCAATCCGAGATAAAAATCTTTATAGGAGATCTCTGGAGAAGATTCACTTCATATTCAAGGAAGAGAGGAATCGACATTGTACTATTTGTTTCAGATGAAAAAAGATTGAACCTGTTCAACTATTTAAATAGAAATGGAGGGACACAATTTAAGAAAGTAGAGGGCTTTGATCTAGATAGAGAAAAGGAAGAGCTACAAACAATGATGATATCAGCTTCAAACTATTTCTTTGGTGAATGGGAAAACCTCGAGAAGGAGGAAATACTGACTAAG
>WOZL01000030.1 GCA_011620305.1 Candidatus Dojkabacteria bacterium
TATAGCCCTATAGTCTTTCTTTACATCTCAGTGTATAATAATGAAATATGAGAGAAATTGAGGGTTCAATTCAAAAACACCCAGATAATGATTTGTATAAATACGAATCTTTAAGTACTCTTGAGCAAAAGGTTGTTAGAGATAATACTAATAGATTAATATATACAGTAATAGGCAATGACTTGTTTGAGGATATTTCTGATAGTCCAAATCTTTTAGATAAATATAGAGACTTTATAGATAATGAAGTAAATCGCGTTCCATTTCCTCAAATAAAGAAATCAGAGCCCTCAAGACCCACAATATATTTTTTGAAGAATGGAGAAACGAATATTTGTATGATGTTGATTGATACATCAGAAGAATTTCTTCCAGAGGGTTACCTTATAGTAGATTTTGAAGAAGCTATGCAGAATTCCTTAGAGAAAAATGGAATGATTGAAGATAATCAAAGAAAGATTGATAATTTTATGGAATTAACCGAGAGGTATCTAGATAGTCTGGAGGAGAGTAGCCAATAAACACTGCTTCCTAAATATGATATATTATAGGTATACATGATCTCATATATATCAGGAGAAATTCTCAAAACAAATACAGGTAAAGAGAGTTACATAGATATCCTTACTAAGAGTGGAATAGGGTATAGGGTGTATGTACCAACTAATACTAAAATGTTGTCTAAAAAAGAGGATATAACTCTCTATACAAGCTTTCAAGTAAGAGATGATTCACAAACTCTTTATGGTTTTGATAAGGAAGTAGATAGAGACCTATTCGAAGAGTTAATAGGGGTGTCAGGTGTTGGTCCTAAAACAGGATTAGCCATACTATCTACATATGATAGAGAAGAGCTGGAGAAGATTATACTTGAAGGTGATTCTAAGAAATTAAGTAAGGTAGTAGGTTTAGGTAGTAAAGGTTCTCAGAAAGTTATACTAGAGTTAAGAGGTAGGATAGACTTTAAGGATGAAGATAAGCAGAGTATAGAGAGTAAGAGAATTAAGGAATTTAAAGAGGCTATGAGAGCTCTAGGTTTTAGTGGGGATACAAAGGACCTATACGTTAAGAAAGCTGAGAAGATATTAGATAAAGAGATATTAGAAATAGAGGATTTACTTAAGAAAGTTCTATCAGACTAATGATTAAATCTAGTAAAGAAACAGAAGAAAAGAATAGAGGAAAGAATAGTAAAGTTGTTGTAAATGATGATTTAGAGGATAAAGAGTCAGAGCAAAAGATTAGGCCCTCTAGACTTGAAGATATTGTAGGTAGGAGTAATGAGAAAAAAGCTCTAAAGATGATGATACATTCTGCCCAGAAAAGAAATGAAGTTGTAGATCATATTCTCTTTTATGGTCCTCCTGGTTTAGGTAAGACAACTTTTGCTATGGCTATAGCTAATGAGATAGGTTCCTCTATTAGAATTACCTCAGGGCCTGCTATAGAGCGACAGGGAGACTTAGCAGCTATACTTACTGGTCTTAAAGCTAATGATATTTTGTTTATAGATGAAATTCATAGATTATCTAGAGTTGTAGAGGAGATTCTCTATCCAGCTATGGAGGATAGGGCATTAGACATTATCATGGGCAAAGGGCCCTCAGCTAAGACTATTAGATTGAGCTTGGAGCCATTTACTTTGGTTGGTGCTACAACTCAAATAGGTAAGATTAGCTCTCCTATGAGAGATAGGTTTGGTTTAGTTCAGAGGTTAGATTTCTTTGAAGAGTCGGATATGCAAGATATTATCAAGCGTGCATGTAAGTTATGGAATATTAAGATTGAGGATGAAGCTCTTGAGTTACTTTCTAGATGCTCAAGGGGTACTGCTAGAATAGGTTTGAGATTGTTAAGAAGGGTAAGAGATTATGCAGAGAATAAGGATAAGGATGTGGTCAGTGTAGAGGTTGTCGAGAATACATTGGAGATATTAGGTATAGATGAACAAGGGCTAGAGGATATAGACAGAAGAATATTAGATCTAATACTTAACAGTTTCGGTGGGGGACCTGTAGGTCTTTCTACTTTAGCTGCTGCTATAGCTGAGGATGCTAATACCTTATCCGAGGTACACGAACCTTATCTTATGAAGTGTGGCTTTATTAAACGCACCAGTCGTGGTAGAGTACTAACAGAGAAGGGTATTAGATATATAAGTACACTATATGGGTAAAATTGTTACTCAGCCAACAGGTGAAGATAATGTAAAGAGGTTAAAGATTATACTTCTTTCTTTTGGTATAGCATTTTCTCTGTTTTTTACTAAGATATTTGCTAGAAGTGATACCCTAATAGATACCTATATAGTAGGGGGGATATATGCTTTAGTTGCTATGATAGGCTTAGTGTGGGCTTTCGAGTTTAAGGTTAGAGCTGCTTCTTTTAAATATATTCTTCAGGGTGGGATATTTGTATTTAGTGAGGTTGTTTTTGTTTTACTTTTCTTCTTTAAACAGTTTGATAGGATTTATGAGGGTTTACTCTTAATTGTACTTTTAGCTTTTATATGGAGTATCACATATGCCTGCTTTTTGATGATTAATGTTTTTAATGTCTCTTTATACAAAAAGCTTCCCCTTATTAGTGTTGCTCAAACAGCATCATATATTCTTACTTTACTGATGATCTATTTCCTAACTTTTTCAATATTAGCTAGTGAGTTTCCTTTGTATGTTATCTTTCCATTAATATTCTTAACATATTTGTTCCTCCTATATATGGAGTTTACTGAGTTAGATTTAGAGGAGGGTAGATTAAAGAGAGTAATTATATTAATTACTCTTATTAATACAATTCTTCTTATGCCTTTTATATTTGTTGGTTCTAATCATGAGGTTGTTGCCATAGTTCCTATGATAGGGGGCTTTGTGGGTGGTGGCCTTATTACTATAAAGGGTGAAGATAATATTAAGTGGCAATTGTTTGGTTATAATCTTTTGGTATTGATTGCAATTTTAATTGTAGTATATGTTAGTTGGTCTTAATATGTTGACTTTTTCTCCATTGTTTTGTATTATGTACATATATGTACAGGATAAGAAATACAGATAAAACAAAAATACTTTTACAGAAAGAGCAGAGGATTTTTTCTACCTCTGATTTAGCATTGCTATGGGAAATAAATAACAGAAACACATTGTTAAAAACTATACAGAGATATGTTGATAGGGGGATATTGTTTAGAATATATAAGGGGTTGTATTCTACGTTACCACTAGAGAAGATCGACAAATTTGAGTTGGGATGTGCAATTGGAGGCCCCTTTTCCTATATTTCTGGTGAGACCGTTTTGGCAAACAAGGGTATATTGATGCAGGATATTAAAAAGATAACACTTTTTGGTAAGAAGGCTAAAGAGTTAAAAGTAGGGGGCTATGACTATCTTTGTAGGTATTTGAATGATAATTATCTATTAAACAGGGTAGGGATAGATGATCAAAAAGGTTTTGCTGTA
>WOZL01000079.1 GCA_011620305.1 Candidatus Dojkabacteria bacterium
GCAGAGCTCGTGCATCCTCATCCCTCGCTCAATGAGGTCATATTCGAAGCTTGCGCCAGGGCTCTCGGAAGATCCATACACATTTAACTTTGAATATATGGCGGGTATGAATGCAAAATCTAAGAAAGGCAATGCCTGGTGGCATTTGGAACTATAAAAATTCAATCAAGGTGTTAATAAATGGAATAAGAAAGTGGGAACGAAATGAGCCTGACCATACTTGCATACAATGTTACGAGCAATATCATTGAGTTGAAAGAATTGATTGCATCCTTGAGATGCTCTATTCTATTTATTTAATGAATAAAAGTAGTGCAATATTATAGAGGATCTGGCATACATATTTGAGAACAAGATGTGAAGGAAATTAATTTACTTTTCACACAGAATGATGTTCCGGACTTATCTGAGCCGTAAGGCTGAATTTAGGCGAATGTGTTGACCGTAGCCAGATACGCTCTGTTATTCTGACGAACTCCCCCAAAAATTCATTTGACTCTGATATCAGGTATATTCTCATCAACTTCGCTATCTATCAGGCTACGCTGTTTTTTAATTATAGACCTCATTTCCTTTGCGGGTTTTAGGCAATACTCTTCAAAGTCTCTTTTATCAATACCATCAACATCTTTCACGTGTGGAAACAACAACCTTAAATATCCATTGCATAATTTCACAATAGCATTTTTATCTCTTGTGTCCGAATCTGGAGGAATGTCCAAAAGCTGAGTTGTAACTCTCGAAAAATCTGGTATCATCCTTAGTGTGTGCAAAATTTCTGAAAAATACTCCACGTTCAAAGCATATCCATCTATTATAAGGTTCTCTTTTATTCTTGGCAGTTTCCAACCTTCTATAAATCCATGGAACCTATCTAAAAGTGCAGAACTCTGGAAGAAAGTTGGTAACTCTTTAAAATAGTTATTGCTTATTGGTTTTTTATCGCTCGATAATGGGATATTGCCAAGCAACATAAACCCTGCCGATGACACTCCTTTATAATTGGCTACTGAGAAATTCCCAAATTCCAAATAGTTCTTTAATGCTCCTTGCAACTCATTTTCGTCGCTAAATTTAATGGTTTCTATTTCATCTAATGCCACAAAATCATAGTATGTTATAATTCCTGGAGTCCCCCGAACAATATCATAAAATAATTTAGCTCTTGATACGGTACCACCACTAACTAACCACCCATATTTACTTAAATTCCCAAAAATATATGATTTTCCGGTGCCTTTTGGTGCAAGCTCTATCATATTTAAATTAGGTTCTACAAACACCAACAAACGACTGATAAATAATAATTTTTGTGAAAACGATTCAAAACCATCAGGATTGTACTCCATAGAGCTTATCAACACATCTACCCACTCTTCTAAACTAAACTCTTTTCTATTTTCTCTAAAATATTCAATATCAACTTCGTAAGGTTTAAAAGGTTTGTAATCTGCAATTTCAATTATTCCTCTCTGCGTACCTTCAGGAGGCATATAAACCAATTTAACTACGCCCCATACTTCACCTCCCTTTAATTCTGGATGTTTTCTTGCTACGTATTGTGGAATACTCCCTTCGTTTAACTTTATTCCAATATCCGGTATAGAAAATCGTAGTACATTCGACTTTATATCAGGTTCAACAATAATCCTTGCAAGTAAAGTAATTTCTTGTGAATCCATAAGCGTTCCCTTTATCTTACTACCCTTACGAGCAATATGATTGCTTAAAAACGATTTTAATTCTTGGATATCTAACTCCCCGTTTTCATGTGTATATCGCTTTATAAGCCAATCTTTTACAAAAGAAGGGAGATTTTGACCTGAAAAAACCCCATAATTTTTAGGTGTTTTCAAAACGGTTTCCTCTTTGAATATTTCTTGAATTTTTCTATCATTCATAATAGGTCCCTCTCTTTAAATCCTCCTTTAATTTCGACTTCAATTTTGTATTTTTTATCACCTATGTCTAATTCAAGATTGTGTGTTCCAGTCCTTAAACCCTTCAAGTTTACTTTAAATATGTTGCTATCCCTGTCATATGAAAGCTCATACACTATATCTCCAGATTTAAGTTTGGGCTCGTATCGAGGTTTAGGAGAGATCTCAAATTCAATTACAGGATTCCTAATAGAAACTTCAAATTTTATAGGTTTTATTTCATATTCTAAAGCTTCTTTAGTGGTACTAACTATGATGTAGGGAACCAAAACCTCTTCTGGAGTTGCCCCTCCATGTACCTCTCGCGAGGGCGTATTTTGTAGAGATGTATGTTTTAACGCAACAAGAGATCTTTTACCTTGACATCCATCACCCTCTGTAGTCCACACTATAAAATATTCATCATCGTGGTAATCTGAGTTTGTATCTACCAACATACATCTACCTTCATGATTTGATTCTTTTAGATTGAGTTTTTTTATATTGCCAAATTGCTTCTGGCAAAGGAATGTAAAGCCATGGTCAGAAACCAAGACTAATTTTTCAAAATCGGATTCCAATATTTTCTTCACAATACTTTTCAGTATTTCAATTTCTTTTATCAAATCGTCGGGGTATTTGTAAGGGTTTTGACTATGGATATACTCGTCTAAAGCTCCTATTTTCTCTGTCTCATATTTATTACAATCAGTAATTGTTGGCAGATTAACTCTTGTAATAAACTTCTTTTCTATGAATTTGCCATTACCTTTACCGTACTCCTCAACAAGATACGTAAGCAAAGGAAACCATTCGGCTCCTAAACCATCCACCCATATCAGATTTTTTTCTTCTGATGGTATTTTCTCTATTTTGTAGTACCATTCGCAAAATGAATTCTTGTCTTTATTCTTCTCGTTTAGCATGTCCTCCAAATTTTTGGACTTCTCATTCATCATTTTTGAAATATTGTAATTCTTAAAGTAGTCTAATACCCAGGGTTCTACACACTCCAATAATAAAGTATCCCAATTTAGATAGTAGTATAACTCAGGGTACAAAGCTTTAACCAATTCCAAATCTTCGCTAAAATTGGGGCTGTTTTTTAGCATTTTTACTATATACCTCTTCTCAGCAAAGGTTATACCCGTTAGATATTTAATCTCGTTAGTTGTAAGCTCATTTATGGAATCTAATTTTTCTTCTAATCTGCTCTCAATTGAATCAAAAGGTTCTTTCAAATCTTCGTGTAAAATTTTTAAAAGCTTCTTTCTCTCCGCAAAAAATTCTTCTTTAGGATTGCTCTCAAATATTTCGAACCAAATCAAATCAAGTAGGGTCTTTTCATCAAAACGATCGAGTTTACTGAACACTTTAAACAGATAGCTATCCTTCACTTTTTCATTGTGTAATAAAAAATTCTTTAATAACCATCTATCAAAGTTATCTTTATGATCTATATACAATTTCAGATAATTTTCGTTTTCTAAAACTTCTAGGGAATTCAAATTGAAGTGTTTTAAGAATATATTTCC
>WOZL01000029.1 GCA_011620305.1 Candidatus Dojkabacteria bacterium
TAAGTTCTGCTAATGTAAGACCTTGTTTCTCAACGTTGTCAGTGGCTATAACTCCGGGGCCACCAGCATTAGTTACAATAGCAACCCTATTACCCTTAGGTAACTTATTATTCTCTATTAACCTAAGCATATCGTAGAGCTCTATTGAGCTATCTACCATAATGGTATTACTCTTTCTAAACGCAGTTATTAATGTATCATATGAACTAGCTAATGACCCTGTATGTGAAGAAATTGCTTCTTGAGCTTTCTGGGAGCTTCCTGGTGTTACAACTACTACTGGCTTCTTAGAATTTTGTACTAAGTTTACATACTCTTTACCATCAGTAAACTGTTCTATGTAAAGAGCTATAGAATTTATGTTAGAATCTTTGAGGAATTTTTCAATTAATTCATTCTCATAAATATCAGCTTTGTTGCCTATAGATACAACATAAGAAAAACCGAATTCATCTGCTGTAGCCATATCTAAAATAGCTGTACAGAATGCTCCTGATTGGGATATGAAAGCTATGCTTCCCATTCCTGGGTTTTTTCTAGCAAAGGTAAGATTAATTTTCTCTTTGTTATTAATATACCCGAGACAGTTAGGACCTAGGAGTCTAATCCCCGCTTCCTGGACCTTACTCTTTATTCTTTCTTCGCGTTCTGCGCCATCTGAACCGGTTTCTTTAAATCCAGATGAGATAATTACAATAGATTTAACTTCCTTTTCTATGCATTGATCTACTACATTTTCAACTGCTGTAGCAGGTATAGCTATACATACTTGCTCTACATCTTGCTCGATAGCTAAGACATCTGGGTAAGATGGTTTACCTAATATCTCTTTATACTTTGGATTAACTGGATATATTTCTCCTTCATATCCTCCACTGATTAAATTTTGTAAAATTACTGAACCTATACCTTTAGGGTTGGTAGAAGCACCAACTATGGCTATAGACTTAGGAGAGAGTATCTCTTCTTTCATTAATCTAAATAATCAAGTAGTTTAGATATATCATACTGTTTAACTTCATCAACTAGTTCTGTATCTCTTTCCTTTCTATTTTCTAATCTGTCATAGAATATTGGAACTGATTGATTCTGATATATTATACCTGTTTTAATCTTTTCTGACATATCTAATACTTTTCTAGCTTCCTCAATGCTGTCTAAGGGATTTTCTAATTTTTCTAATCTCTGAGCAAACCATTGAGGGCTTTGTGCCTTATTATATGTTGGACATATTTGTAATATCTCAATTACACTACACCCTTTATGATTTATACCTGCCTTAATTATCTCTGATAATTGTAGAGGGTCTGCCGAGTATCCTCTTGCAAAGAATGAGGCATTCTCATTGAGTACTAACTTCCCTATGTTGATTTCGCCCTCAGGTCTGCCTCCTGGTAAGCCATACATCTTTTTACCTTTGTCTGTAGTTGCTGTAGCCTGCCCTGTGGTTAATGCAAAGTTCTCATTATTATGTATCAGTATTGTAATATCGTAATTGCTTCTAATAGCGTGTATTAAATGGTCTAGACCTTCATGTAGAGTACCTCCATCTCCTATATCAGCAAGTACAGTTAATCTTCTATTCGCTAAATGAGATCCAATGGCTAGAGGTATAGAGCGTCCGTGTAACCCTTTAAAACCATTTACCTTTATCTTATCCATTCCATTACCGTTACATCCTATATCAAAAGCTATGAAAGCTTCATTGGGTTTTATGTTTAATTCACTTAAAGCTTTCTTAAGAGCTGTGTGTATAGTAAAATTACCGCAACCTGCGCACCATGTAGGAACTACTTTTGAGTTGTAATCTGATATTGATACTGCCATGTTACTCTCCTAGAAAATCTAAAATATCTTCGATAAAGAATGGTCTGCCATCGTATTTAAGAAGCCTATCCTTTATTTCAAATCCACTTTCTTGCTTTATAAGTTTTCCAAACTCTCCATTCTGATTGTTTTCTATCAACACTATCCTTGCACCATCCTCGTACATCTTTAATATCTTGTCATACTTAAGAGGATATATATATTGATAGTGGAGATATCCTACATTAGGATACTCATCTAAAATATCTCTTACAGTATTACCTACACTTCCATATCCTACAAATACAGTATCGGGGTTTTTACTTCCGTAGTACTCTGGCTCAGGTAAATTATCTTTAAGAGTTTGAAGCTTTCTCATTCTCTTGTTAGACATCGCTATTATTTCCTCTGATACCTCAGTACTTTCGCTATCCTCTCTATGCTCATCGCTGTTTACTTGAAGTACTGGATTCTCACTCGATGGTATCCACCTAGGAGATATTCCACTCTCTGTAATTTCATATCTATTCTTTCCTTTGGTTAGTCCTCTTTCAATTTTAATTGGTTTAGGTAAGTTCTCTATAGTAAATATTGATTCAGCAATCTGTTTTTCTGTTAGAAGTATTACAGGCAGTTGATATACTTCGGCTATATTAAAAGCTTTCTGAGTTAGAGTGTAAGCATCCTTTGGATTACTAACCGATATTACACATTTAGGGAATTCTCCATGACCAGCATTAACAGCTAACATTACATCGCTAGCTCCTGTCCAAGTAGGTACTCCTGTACCTGCACCAGCTCTTTGAGCTAAAACAATTACCATTGGAATTTCAGATATACCTGCACATGAGATTGTTTCTGACATTAAATCAAAGCCACCACCAGATGTAGCTGCCATAGCTCTGGTACCCATGTTCATACTACCCATTACTAACTGAGCAGCAGTTATTTCATTTTCAGCCTGTTTTACCAACACTCCAGTTTCTTTATATGTATCTCCCATGAATTTGAATATAGAGGTTGATGGAGTCATAGGGTATGCATAGTATGCTCTACATCCTGCACTTATTGCTCCAAGAGCGATTGCTTGATTACCTGTCATACTGTAAGCATTATCTAACTTTTTTCTAGATTTAAATGTAACTGGTTTTAGAAGTTTCTCTGTTACTAAATTTGAATTATACCCAGCATGTATACATTTAATCTCCGCTTCTAAGTCTACATTCTTGTGTTTAAACTTGTCTATAACAATCTCTTCTAACGGTTTGGTTTTTAAAGATAGGAGTTTCCAGATAAAGCCCATGAGTACCATATTTGCCATTATCTCAATACCACCAGCTTCTAGTGCCATAGTAGTTGTATCTAATGAAACAAGGCTGATGTCATTTTCTTCAATATATTTCCTTTGCTCTTCTGTGAGATTTAGTTCTTGTGTACCATGAATAATGACTCCGTTTTTCTTAACAGAGGTAAGATAAGTGTCCATAACTTTGTCATGTAACAGAGTTAAAATGTCACACTTTCTTTGTGAGGATTGAATATATTCTCCAGCTATATCAACCTGATATGAAGCTACACCACCCCTGATTAAAGATGGGTATTCTCTATATGCGAAATTGTAAAAACC
>WOZL01000034.1:0-1846 GCA_011620305.1 Candidatus Dojkabacteria bacterium
AATTTAACATTCTGAACTTTATCACTATTGTAACTCCTAATTTTCTTCCTCTGGATATGACTAGCTATGACTTCGGGAAGAACAAAAAGAATTAAGATAAAAACAGAATATCTTAGGTCAACAAATAGTATAAAGATAGCTGACAAAAGCCTCGCACCTTGTGAAATTATATCTGAAAAACCTAAATAAGAACTTAGCAATCTATCAATAGAGTAAGTTGAAATATATGTCGTCAAGTTTTCAAATTCAGGATTCATAATATCTTGCAGATTGGCTTTTGAGACCTTGTTGACCATATCATAGTTACAATCAGCCCTTACTTTTTCTGTAATATTTTCATAAATATTTGTACGGATTTGGTTACCGATTTGTATTACTACCCAAAGAAGTCGATACATCATTAAGTAAAAGAATGAGTCAGATCTGACAAATTCTGATAGATTAAACTCTCCTATCCCAGATCTAAGTATTTGAGCAGTACCATCGATGAATTTTCCCATAATAGTAATATTAAACATCTCTGCCACTGTTATAAGAAGAAACAGAATATCTCTAATCAGTACCCATACCGTATATCTTCCATAGAAAAAGGATATAACTTTTCGTATGGTATTAAATTTCTCTTTTAACTTTTCATTCATGTTAATATACAATATCATTTTAAACCGTTTGAATCTAGATTTGAGAGATTATAACTATTTACAAAACCTAATGTATGATGTTTGGGAAAGCCATTTTAATGATGTCCCTAGACAGAATTTTGTGATTACAAAATTTGGCAAATATGCAAAGCGTCAACTTGGCTGCATTAAGTATGCTACCGAAAATACTAAGATTAAAACTCTACTTAAAAAGTATGAAGACGATATTGTAATACAGGATATAAACAGTATTTCTGTTATTCTCTTAACTAGATATTTTATAAATGAAAAAGTCCCTGAATATGTTCTTTATGCAACTCTTTCTCATGAATTATGTCACTATGCACACGGTTTTCATTCTCCTTTACCTAAAAAGTATAAATATCCTCATAAGGGAGGTGTAGTAAAAAAGGAGATGATAAATAGAGGGCTTGGGGAGATTTTAGATGAAAGTGAATATTGGTTAAAGAATAATTGGAGAGAGATAGTGAGAAGCAAGTAACCCCATTCTATATTTATAAATCGATTTTCTATATATTCTTAGCAATTAATTCTTTACAATTCTTGTATATGGAATATCGTAATATAGGCGAGAATATTAGAAAGTACCGAAATAGGTTAGATCTTACTCAAGATCAATTAGCTGATAGGATTGGTGTTACTTGGGAGATGATTTCTAGGTATGAGAGAGGTGAGAGTTCCCCTATGAACAAAATTGATAGACTTGCTGATGCTTTAGGTGTTCCCATTACTACACTCATTGATGATAATATTTCTACTAATTTTCAAATTCCTCTTTTTGTAAAAATTCCTAAGCATTTCTCTTTTGAGAAAGAGAATACCACCATATATTACAACTGTCCTACTTGGTTACTTCAATTAGATCCAGGTGCCTTTGTAATTGATATAGACCTCTTAGAGTTTAACAACCTTTTAAAGAAAGAAGATGGTTTTCTATTTATTAGCCCAAATTCAACTATACAAAATTCAGATTTAGTTTTGATGCAAGAGAATGGCAGATTGAAAGTAGTAAGGTATAAGCAAAATGGTACAGATACAATTGGTAAGATAATGATGCAAGAGATTATCTATACTTAACAGAGAATAGAAAAAGAGAGGGATATCCCTCTCTTTTTCATTTCTAACCTTCTATCTAACATAATATTAGATTACATCATCCCTGGCATACCTCCCATACCAGCTGC
>WOZL01000034.1:1946-16621 GCA_011620305.1 Candidatus Dojkabacteria bacterium
TATCTAACATAATATTAGATTACATCATCCCTGGCATACCTCCCATACCAGCTGCTCCACCAGCAGAGTTTTCGTCATCTGACTTAATCTCAGCAACTACTGCCTCTGTAGTAATTAGCATAGTACCAACGGATGCTCCGTTAACTAAAGCTAATCTTGTAACCTTTACAGGGTCTATAATACCTTCTTGGATCATATCTACATACTCACCGGACTTCGCATTATAGCCAATCTTATCTTTACAGTTAGCAGCAACTACAGCACCATCCTGTCCCGCATTCTCTGCAATCTGTTTAAGAGGTTCACTCAACACATTCCTTAATATCTCAATACCTAACTGCTCATCAATATCCTCTAAATCAACATCCTCTAAGACCTTCTTAGCATTATGAAGAGCTAAACCACCACCAGCTACTACACCTTCCTCAATAGCAGCTCTAGTAGCATTAATAGCATCTTCAACTCTCTGCTTCTTCTCTTTAGCCTCTACTTCAGATGCTGCACCAACTTTGATAACTGCAACTCCTCCTGAAATCTTTGCTAATCTCTCTTGTAGTTTTTCTTTATCATAATCTGAAGATGTCTTTTCTATCTGCTTTTTAATTTCAGATATTCTCTCTTCAATATCTTTCTCCAAACCACTACCTTCTACAATTACAGTCTCTTCTTTATTAACTACAACCTTCTTAGCACTACCTAGATCTGCAACCTCTATAGAATCTAATGTCCTTCCAATTTCCTCAGATATAAATTGAGCTCCTGTGATTACTGCTATATCTTGCAACATCTCTTTCTTTCTATCACCAAATCCTGGAGCTTTCACAGCAACAACATCTAGAGTCCCTCTTAGCTTATTAACAACCAGTGTTGCTAAGGCCTGATTCTCTATCTCATCAGCGATAATGACTATTGGTCTATCTGCTGCTGAAAGAACCTTCTCTGCAATAGCTTGAATATCTTGTAAATTAGATAACTTTCTATCTGTTACAAGAATATATGGGTTCTCCATTACAGCCTCTAAACTATCAGGGTCATTTACAAAGTATGGACTAACATAACCGTTATCAAATTGCATACCCTCAGTATATGTAACTTCATCTTCGAAACCTTTTGCTTCTTCTACAGTTACAACTCCATCTTTACCAATCTTTTCAAAAACACCACCAATCATATCACCCAATTCTTTATCATTATTTGAAGATATAGTAGCTACTTGAGAGATCTCTTCTTTAGCAGATATTTTCTTAGAACTCTTTATTAATTCTTTAATAACCATATCTACACCCTTATCCAATCCTCTCTTTATAGAGATTGGATTAGCACCTGCTGTTACATTTCTAAAACCTGCACTTGCGATAGCTTGTGCGATTACTGTAACAGTAGTTGTGCCGTCACCAGCCATATCATTCGTTCGATTGGCGGCTTCCTTAATTATCTCAACCCCGACATTCTCAAAGGGATCTTCTACCTCTATCTCTTTAGCTACAGTTACACCATCTTTGGTAACTACCTGCGAGCCGAAGCTCTTTGCGATTGCAACATTTCTTCCCTTAGGACCAAGAGTGGTCTTAACAGCGTCAGATATAGCATCTACTCCTGCCTTGAGGGCCTTACGTGCATCTTCATCATATTTAATTGCTTTTGCCATTTTTACTAAATTAACATTTTAATTACTTAATAATTGCGAGGATATCCTCAGCATCAACAATTAGATACTGTTCACCCTCAATCTCAATCTCGTTTGGAGAATATTTTTTGAAATATATAATGTCTCCTTTCTTAAATGGAAAATCAACATCTTTTCCATCCTCATCTTTACCCACACCAAGCTTTAAGACTTCTCCCATAGCTGGGCGCTTATCATCATTAGCACTTGGGGGTATTACTAAACCTCCAGCAATCGTTTCTTCCTCTTCTTGAGGTTTTACCAATATACGATTTCCTAAAGGTTGTATCTTTATATCTGCCATTTAATTTAATACTTAAATTTATATATCAAATGTCGTTAGCAACGACTTAGAGAAACTGCTAAACATTTTAGAAAGAAGTGACTAAAATGTCAAGGATAAACTAATATAGAGAGCCTTTAACTACTAGCTCTTTTTCAAGCAATTCTATATTCTCAAATATCCTCCCAACGAACCCATTCTCATTGGCTGTTATTATCGCCTCCGCTATACCCTGATTAGCTCTAGAGAGCAATTGGGGGAACACCCTACCAACATTAATACCTTGCAAATAAAGGTCCTCTAAAAATAACTGAGGGGTCTGAATATCATCTTTAGTAACATCCGCACATGACCAAGCATTAATAGTATTTATCTCTTTTAACCTTAACCTAGCACAAACATTCCATACACCTTTACTTGGCTTAATATATACATTTGTTAATTCAACAGAGCTACCCTCTACCATCTGATCTATAGATCTAAAAAGAATATGTCCTACCTCAGTAGGTGTTAGAGCAAGAAAGTCATTACTTTCTTGACTCAGTATATACTCTTCCACTCTCTCATCGAACTCTTTAGGCAGTTCTCCACTACTAACTAAGTACTGAGGATTTAAATTGGATTGAAATTTTCTCTCCCAGCTTTTTGATTTAATAAAGAGAAAGATTATCAATAACAAGAAGAGGATTAATACTATGAGGACAATTCTACTTACTACTCTTAAGAATTTTTTCATTTCTTTTTAAAATACTTCTGCTTTAAATCAACCATTAAGTCTAAAAAGTACTTCCATACATCATTGAACTCCTTAATATCAAACAGGAATGAGCCTAACAGGTATGATACTCCCCCGTAGATAGTTGTTATAATGGTTAACAATGCTACCCAAACAGTCCTAGTAGTATCTAACTGAAGATCAAATATCTTAAATACAAAGTACATTCCCATTCCCATTATGACTACATTTAATACTTTCTTAATTAGAGGTTTAATTGTTTCATCCCAAGTAATTAGATCAACTTCTGTTACTCTGTTTAGATACCATAAACCTAAAATTGTTTCTACGAAATATGTCATACTTACACCAACTGCTAAACCACCTACTGCTAAGACAGAGTCTCCTCTTACCGTCATCCATGACCAAAGATCAGCAAAGAAACTTTTGATAACTGATAGTACACCTGCGCCATTAGCTCGTGATATCTGATAGAAAATCTGCTCGATGATAATTCTCCAGTCATAGTAATGACTAAAAAAGTTTGTAAGGAAATATACACATAGCAAGTTTATAACAATACCTATTAGAGTAATAATAAGAGCTTTCCAGGTATCTTTTAATGCATAGAAAGCTCTCATGATAATTTGCATTAAGGTTTGACCAATAATTGAGAGACCTAGTAGAACTAACACCCAAGCTGTAAGAAGAGTGTCTTGCCAATCAAAAGCACCAGTACCATATGCTAAACGTACTATTGGCAATCTAAGTACTATTAATACAGCAACAATAGGTAATACAAGATACATGGAGAGTTGTATTGCATTATTCAATATCTTTTTAAATTTCTTCTTACCATTCTCACTACTACATTTGGCTAAATCAGGCAGTGTAACCTGTGCTACAGCACTACCAATAATATTAACTGGAAATAGATGAAGACTGTAAGCAAACTTATATGCACTTAAAGTACCTGCTGTAAGAGTAAAACTGATAATTGTATTGATAATTACATTAACCTGCTCACCAAGTACAGATAGTATTCTGGGAGTAGCCAACTTTAATACTTTGATTACAGAGTTATCTGTAAGAATCTTTTTGAATCTGAGAACAGGTTCAACCTTTTCCTCATTGTAGTACTTAAAAAATCTTGGGAGCTGTATTCCTAGATGAAGAAAAGAAGCAACTATGGACGTCCATGCAAGCCCATAAATGCCCATATCAAAGTATTGTACAAAAATAATGGAGAATATTATCATTCCCAAATTGTAAAAGACAGAAGATAGGGATGTAACAAAGAACTGTTTTCTTACTTGTAAGTAGGCAGTAACAAATGAGCTTAATCCTAAAACAAATGGTGAAATTAAACCGATTCTCATAATTGTAATAAATCTTGGGATATCTGTAACCTGTAATGTTTCTGAAGTTCCAAATATTAGACTACTTTGATTAGAGCTAATTAACCATTGTGCAATTTGTGGTGTAAGGAAGAAGAGAATAATTGTAAATAGAAGTATTAATGCTGAGAAGAAGTAAGCAATCTTGTTAAAAAGGTCATTCAAAGACTTCTTACCTTTACCATAAAGGATATCAGAGAATATTGGAATTATAGCTGCGTTAATCGATCCTGCAACTATTACTAAAAATACCATATCTGGTAGTGTGAAAGCAGCCCAGAATATATCCAAATCATGAGACGCTCCAAATAGTTGCGCTATTATTCTTAGTTTAAAAAATCCAAGAATTTTTGTCAGTATTAGTAGACCCATTACGGATACTACACCATTTTTCTTTATCACTAATTAGGTATGTATGTATATAATATGCGTGTTTCTATCATAATCTATGTAAAAGAATTTATCAAACTTATTAAGATTCTATTAATATTTTTTCTATATTCTTTGATATGTTCAATTTACTGTTTCCAACTTACTGTATCAGCTGTGGTAGGCCTGGTAATTATCTTTGCGAAATATGTCAGAAGAAGTTAAAAAATTCTCTTCCAGAATGCTATATTTGTAGACGTATTTCTAATAGATATAAGACACACGAGAAGTGTAATAAGAGTGGTATAAATTATGCTTTTATCGGGTGGCAGTATGACATAATTCCTAAAAAGATACTTTCTCAGTATAAATATAGGTACGCATATAAACTATCTGAGATACTTTCAACTCTTCTACTTAAGAGATTACATGATACAAATTTTATAACTATTCTATCTAAGCAATCTATAATAGTACCCATACCAATTCATAAATCACATAAGAATATGAGAGGATTTAATCAGAGTTCTCTGATTGCTTCACAACTTTCAAAAAAGTTAGATTTCAAATTTGATGAAGATATTTTAATACGGAAAAGTGATAGTAGTCATCAATCTCAAGCTACTTTAGAAGAGAGAGTAAAACTAAAGGATGTATTTGAATTAAACAAAGAAGTTAAAAATAAAGATATCATACTTATAGATGATGTAATAAGTACAGGAACTACCATTAACAGAGCAGCTCAGAAGCTTAAAGGTAATTCTATTAATGCTATTGCACTGTTTCGGGGACGTCCTCGATATCAGTAACTATCTCTGTATTATCTGTCTCTTCAACAAGCTCTGCACCTGCCTCATTCTCTTGAGTCTCAGCTCCTGTATCACCCTCTGTTGTTGCCTCAACGGGTTCTCCTGAAATACTCTCTATCTGTTCAATCAATTGATTGTATAGATCTGATTCTTCTAAGTCATTATTCTCTAGGACTGTCTTTAAGGCTTCTAGGTAATTAAGCTGTGTTTCTGTCTTGCCTTGTATACCGTAAATGTTAGCAGAGAGGATTAAGGCCTCTACATAGTCACCCTTGATTGCTAATGCTTGGTTAGAAGATTCTAATGCTAAGTCATAATTTTGTAAGTAGTAATATAGCTGAGCTTTGTTGTAGTAATTTTGGTAATCATATGGATTCTTAGCAAGTGCTTCATTTATTACAGCAATTGCATCTCTTACATACTCAGTATATCCCATATTAATTACACTAAAATATACCTGTACCCTATTATTGTAATTTGAATAAAGTGAAGGAGAGAGATTGATAGCATTTCTACTGTATTCAAATGCTTGGCTTCTTAGATTAACAGCATCATTTAATATATCCTCATCCTCACTATCCTCATACATCCTCATTAAGATACTTAATCTATCAACAGCTACTGTACTAAATTTCCTGTTTGTTAAGGGATTGTTCTTATCATAATTTAGAGCAGTCTGATACCATCTATATAGGTTGCTCACAATATCCTCCTGCTCATCTATAGTTGGACTTTCCTCCGTGTATTTAGAATTTTGTTCAATAATATAGCTCTCAGCTCTTAATAGATACAAACTTGAAAGTGCAATACTACCTAGCCTAACTACACCTAGAAGCATAATAATGGATATTAGGACTGAGAAAAATATTGGTGTAACTGCTGTGTCTTTACTCTCCCTTTTAACAGTTCCCATTGCCCACACCTTAAAGAGAACACTGTCTACCTGATCTTCTTTATATAATTTCCTTAAAATAACTGCTAAGGAGATTAGTAAGAATAGTAGGAATCGAATTAGAACTGTATAGGTAGTAAGAAAAGAAGTCAGATATACAAAGAGAACTAAGATATCAAAAAGTACTAATGTACGATCTTGACTCTTGTAATCTTTTAGGTCTTTTACTAAATCTCTTAAGATATACCAACCTAATATTAACCATATAACTAGCCATAGGAAACCACCATTTGAGAGAAATGTTAATACTTCGTTATATGCAGATAGAAAGTTAACATTTACTAATTCAATAGGCTTTAAAGCAGTAAAGACAACCCCAAAATTGTCTAAACCTAACCCAATGATAGCACTTCTTAGCGATGTGGTTAAAGATTGAGATGCAATCTGCCAACTAAAGTTTAGAGATAATTTCAATGGAGTAATTATCTCTTTATCTCCAAATATTAATCCTCTAACAGATTCTACTTGCATCAAAATAGAGATTATAAGAATCAAGACTGGTATAACTAGTTGCATGATCTTAGCTTTTGAGGACATTTTACTATCCTTAAAGAAGATTACTATTAAAGACAGTACCCAAACTACAAGAAATAGAATAACTATGTAGAAAGCTGATGGGTTAACAGCTACCATTAGTAAAGAAGCAATGTTTACCAATATGACTACGATAGAGAACCAGCTTGAGTCATTAATTTTACTAGAATCTTTCTCACTAAAGATATTTAAGGTAATATATGCCAAAAATATTGACACACAGTTATAAATTGCCAATACTACTGGGGCACCTACTATTGGATACCCTGTAATCCCTAGATTACTGATCTTTGGAACAAGTTCAAAAATGTTCCCACCTAACAATGTAATTACACTTATAGATGAAGCTAATATACTCCCAGCAAAAAATGCATTTAACAAACCCAGAAAATCTTTCTTGCTTGAAACAAAACTTCTAGATATAAATGCTACAAAGAAAACACTACTAATACCAATAAGACCTGAGCTCAGTCTATAGTTGTATCCAAATAGACTTAAGTTTGTGTCTGAAGCAAAGATAGTAGTTAAAACTAAAGATATCAGTAATACAAATAGCACGAAATCAATATCACGTTTAATAAACACTATCTTACCTGTCCATATAATCTTGATTAATTCAAGACCTAATATAAACAGAGTAAATAGAAGTATAACTAATGTCATACCCTTCTCAGTATAGTCCCAAGGGAAAGGAAGAATTGATACAGGCAGGACAATTACTAAAATATAAAGGAAGATTTTTTGAATAACACTAATAATTCTCCCAATATCGTTATTCTTATCTAAGGCCATGGGCAGCTGAGGGTATAAATTAAGTACATATATTTATGCTAGCATAAATACAGCAGAAGACCAAGTACTCAATTAAAGTACTTGGTCATTAATATTAATCTTCATCTACAACCTCACCCTCCTTTACATCTTCCTCTTCATCTTCCTGCTCTTTTTCTTGACTCTCTTTAGATGCCTTTTGATACATCTCCTTACTTACCTCTTGCATCTTCTTTGTTAGCTCTTCTGTCTTCTCTTCTACCTCATCCTCATCAAAGTCATCTTTACTTATTAATTCCTTTAATTCATCCACATCTTCTTTCAAATCCTCTCTATCATCCTCATCTATTTTATCTTTTTGCTCATCAAGAAGTTTCTCAACAGTAAAGCATAGAGAATCTGCATTATTCTTCTTCTCAATCCTTTCCCTTTTCTTCTTATCTTCCTCCGCATGTTTTTGTGCCTCTTCAACCATTGCTTCTATCTCATCCTCTTTAAGACCAGTAGACGCAGTAATTGTAATATCTTGTTTCTTGTTAGTAGCCAAATCCTTAGCACTAACATTCAAAATGCCATTAGCATCTATTGCAAAGGTTACCTCAATTTGAGGAACACCTCTTGGTGCCGGGGGAATTCCATCTAATATGAACTTCCCTAATGTCTTATTATCCTCAGCCATCTCTCTTTCACCTTGAAGGATATGAATCTCAACTGCTGGTTGATTATCAGCTGCTGTTGAGAATATCTGTTTCTTCTCTACAGGAATTGTAGTGTTTCTATCAATAAGCTTTGTCATAACACCACCTAAGGTCTCTAGACCTAAGGATAGAGGAGTTACATCTAGTAATGTAATATCCTTGACATCTCCTCCTAATACTCCAGCCTGAATAGCCGCTCCAATTGCAACAACCTCGTCTGGGTTTACACTCTTGTTAGGCTCTTTACCAAAGAAATCTTTAACTTTCTTTTGGACAGCTGGCATTCTTGTCATACCACCAACTAAAAGAACCTCATCAACATCATCTACTTTAAGCTTAGCATCTTTAAGAGCTTTCTTAGTTGGTTCAATTGTCTGTTCTATTAAATCAGATGTTAATTTCTCTAAATCAGCTCTTGTTAACTCAAACTTTAGATGCTTAGGACCTTTACTATCTGCAGTAATATATGGGATATTAATATCTGTCTTCTCAGAGTTAGATAATTCAATCTTAGCTTTCTCTGAAGCCTCTTTAAGCCTCTGTAGAGCTGTTCTGTCCTCTTTAAGATCTACACCTTGCTCTTTTTCAAATTCTTTTGCGATATGGTCAATAATGATTTGGTCGAAATCATCTCCACCTAAGTGAGTATTGCCATTGGTAGATAGCACCTCAAACACACCATCTCCTATTTCTAATATTGATATATCAAACGTCCCTCCACCCAAGTCAAAGATTGCAACTTTCTCATCCTTTTTACCCTCTAATCCGTAAGCTAGTGCAGCTGCAGTAGGCTCATTAACAATTCTCTTAACTGTTAAACCAGCTATTTTACCCGCATCTTTTGTTGCTTGTCTTTGAGAGTCATCAAAATATGCTGGCACTGTAATTACAGCCTCTTTAACATCCTCTCCTAAAAATTCCTCAGCATCTTTTTTAAGCTTCGCTAAAATCTTGGCTGATATTTCCTGAGGTGTATACCATTTATCACCCATTTTCACCTCAACACCACCACTTTTTGATTCTCTCATTTCAAAAGGTAAGAGCTTTTTGTCTCTTTGAACCTCTGGATCGTCCCAAGGTCTACCAATTAATCTCTTTACAGAGTAAATTGTACCCTCAGGATTTGTAATTGCCTGATTTTTAGCAGGTTGACCCACTATTATTTCACCATCATCATTTGTTGCAACAACTGATGGAGTAAGTCTTCCTCCCTGCTCATTAGATATGATATTAGGTTTACCACCAGACATATATGCCATGGCAGAGTTTGTTGTACCTAAGTCTATTCCTAAAATTTTACTCATTATTGTTACTATTAAAAATTAACTATTTTGAAACTACAACTCTAGATGGACGGATAAGGACATTATCCAATCGATAACCAGGTTGTATTACATCAAAAATATGATCTTTCTTACCTTCCTGAACTGTGGTTACTGCCTCATGTATATCAGAATTAAATTTCTCTCCTTTCTCTGGAACAAATTTCTCTAATCCCATCTCTTTAAGGACTTTCTCTAAATTCTCTATACTTGCACAGATACCATCTACCCAAGAATTAGTCTTTTCATCAAGATCTAGTTCCTGTCGACTCTTTAAAGCAATATTTAAAGAATCAATTACAGGAATCAAATCTTCAGCTAAATTCTTCTTTGTCTGCAAAAATCTTAATCTTGTTAACTTCTCAGTATTCTTTTCTAGATTCTGATAGTCAGCAAGAGCTCTTTTAAGCTGATTAGTTATCTCTAATTTCTCATCTTCAAGAGTATCTATTAAATTGGCAAGCTCTTGGATCTGTTTCTCAAGCTTTTCTTGATTGATTTCCTCCTTATTATTTTTTTGATTTTTCTTCTTGCTCATCAAATTAGCAGACAGATTAGGTAAGTGCTAAAGTATATGACCTGAAATTGATTATGTCAAGAGTTAACTCCATCCCTGCATTGAGACCTGTAAAGCATTTCTAACCTCTTTTAATGCTATTACAACTCTACTGTAATCCATCCTCTTAGACCCAAGAACTCCTACGTAAGATTCTTTGCTTTCCCAGAATGGAGTTTTGATAAAGGCTATGGAGCATTCCTCTAAATTCCGTATTCCTGATTCCTCACCTATTAATAGCGAAACTTTCGACCCACCATATTTCTGACACAATTTAACCAAAAAGCTTGAATCTTCGATAATATTTATCAAACTCCTCAATGTTTGTTCATTATTTAACTCATCATACCTTAATATATTGGATAGTCCCCAATATCTTAATATCCCATCTAGGACAACAAAAGCTACTGAATTAGTATTTTCTGATAAAAGCTTAAGAATAGAATTAGTTACAGAATCTCTATTAAATCTCTCTCTGTATATCTCCTGTTTAATCTCTATACTTAACATAGGATTAGTTTGAGAATCCTCTAACTGCTCCTTTACATACATTCTAATAGCCTGATCTGTCGGAAATCTTCCAGAAGACACATGTTTTTTCTCCAAGAATCCTTCTTCCATCAAAGAAACCATCTCATTTCTAATGGTAGCGGAGCTAACACCAAAATCATACTTCTCTAATAGAGTAACAGAGCCAATTTCATCTGCACTCTCCATAAACTCTTTAATTATTGCCATTAGGACTTCTCTCTGTCTTTCTGTTATATCCACTTTTAGCAGAAACTAATATTATCTGCTAAAGTATATGAGAGTATTTGAAAAAGGTCAAGATAAAATCAACAAATATTGTTGCGAAACCTTCTTTTCTCTGCTATACTTTCTTCTGTTATGGAAAAGATAAAGCTAGAAAAAAGAGAACTTGTTGGAAAAAAGATTAAGAAACTTAGAGAAGAGAATCTTATCCCAGCAGTTATATACAATTCAAAAGGAGAAAGCGAGAATATCTCAGTAGATAAAGGTACTGCTGTACAGCTATACAAAACAGCGACACCTACTACCGTTCTAGATGTTGAACTTGGAAAGAAAACAAAAAAAGCTATTGTTAAAGACTTTGATATCAATCCTAGAACTGATCAATTACTACATGTCTCGTTTTTTGAGATAGATCCTAAGGTTAAAATGGATTTTACACTTCCATTCACTCTAAAAGGTATATCCCCTGCTGTTAAAAACAATATAGGTATTTTGGTTCAGATTTCAGATTCAGTAAGTGTAAGATGTAAAGTAGAAGACCTAATTCCCAAAATAGAGATTGATGTAACAGAGTTGGAGCATCCAGGGCAAACAATTACTATGGAAGATGTAGAGCTACCTGAGGGTGTAGAGTTAGTACATAAGGAAGATGAAGATTTACCAATTGCTACAATTACACAACTACAGAAGATTGAAATACTTGAACCTGAAGAGCCAGAAGAGGAAGAGGGTGAGGAAGGAGAAGAGATTGAAGGAGAGGAAGGTGAAGAGACAGAGGGTGAGGAGGAAGAAAGCGAGGCTAAAGAAGGTTCTGAAGAAACTCCTAAAGAGTAATTATTCCAATATTTTTACTTACTATGTATAATCAGATATGTTATCTGTTATTATCACATCCTTTAAAGAACCCAAAACTATTGGTAAATGTATAGAGTCAATTGCAACTGCTAAATATTCTGGTATTTCTAAACCCTTTGAAATTTTACAGGTCTCTCCTGATAAAGAGACTCTTAGAGCTGGTAAAACTACTGCAAAAAAACTAGGATTAAGTGGTTCGGAGTATAAGCAGATTGAAGATCCCTGTAAAGGCAAGCCATTTGCACTGAAAATGGCTTTAGAGAAAGCTAAAGGTGACATTATAATCTTAACGGACGGAGACACCTACTTTGATAAAAACGCTGTTAAAGAGCTCCTTAAGCCATTTAAGAATAAGAAAATCGGAGGAGTAAGTGGTAGACCAGTAGCAAGTGATAGTAAGGATTCACAAATGGGTTACTATGGAAACCTCCTCGCAGACTCAGCTCATCATCATAGATCAACAGTTATGAAACCTGTTCAAAGTGGTAATTACTATATTAGTGATAAAGAATTCTTCCCAATGAGTGGCTATATTATGGCTATCAGAAATATGAAGTTTAATATTCCTAAAGATGTACTTTCTGATGATGCATATATTTCATATGTTTTAAGAAATAGGGGATATGAAATAGGATACGCTCCTAAAGCTCGCTGTTTTGTAAAATACCCCAAATCCCTTAAAGACTATTTCAAACAGAAAGTTAGATCAATTGGTGGCTTTATACAACTTGAGCAGTATGGAATATTTAAGCGAGATAAACAGAGTAGAAGCTTCTCAATCGAGTTAAAATACTTCCTGTATGTACTTAAGTATCCTAATAATATTAAACAGATGTTTTGGAGTATACTTTTCTTCCCTATACGCCTCTGGACTTGGATTAGAATCTTTTGGGAAAGAAGGGTTGTTAAGAAAGATTTTAAGAAGACTTGGGTTAGAGTTGAAAGTACAAAATAAAGCTTTACACTTCTAACGATTTAAGATATTCTTTAAATAGATAATTTCATACTGCCTATCAATGAATACAACAATAATTATAGTTTTAGGAGCTTTAATCCTCATAGTAGTTATTGCTATCGTCGTAATATTAATCAAAGGGAAGGATCCAGATGAAGTAGAATCTTCGGATTCCAATACTTTAGGAAAGTCTTTTCAGGAAGACAGTATAAAACCTCCTAAAGAGGTTAAACCAGAGAAGAAAATGACTACACCTCAGTTACATAATAAGGAGAACACATCTCCACCACCTGTGACTAAATCTCCCGTTATGAACAATCTAACGACTCCTCAAGAGACACCTTCAGCACAGACTCCTCCTACAAGTAATCCTATGGAGAATAAGGAAGAAACGGTTCCTACTGCAACACAAAATGTTAGTACACCTACAGAAATTCCAATTCAAAATACAATTAATTTAGGACAAGATATGTATAAATCTAATCCTTTACCTGATTCTTCAAAAATTAACAGTGACTTAGAGAACTTACAGAAGTCTTCACAGAATCCTGCACCAAAACAACAAGATCTTCCATCTCTACAAACGACTCAAAGCACAGAGCCCCCTGAAGAAGAAAAAGTTGGTAATATTAATAATGATATAAACAATGTACTTAATGCAGAGGGGAATAGTAGTACACCAACAACACCTTCCCCAGTTCAAGCCCCAATACCAACTCAATCTCCTCAACCAACTCCAGCTACACAAAATAGTGAGCAACCAAAAGTTCAAACAGAAAGTAAACCAGTTACACCAAACCCCATAAATACAACTGGAGAGAGTCTTGAGAGTAAAATTCCTCAAGCTCAACCTGTAAATACTCCACCAACCTCTCAACCAAGTTCAGTTTCTCAAAACAGTACAAATAAAACAGTTGAAGATACAATTTCACCTGCACCACCTATTACTCCAGACAATATCACACCTAAACTGGAAGAAAGTGGAACTGTCCCTGTTAATCCACCAGTACAGCCATCTCAACCAACTAATGCATAGTTAGTTCTGATAGAATATAAAAGAGGAGCTAATAGCTCCTCTTCTAAACCGTATACTTAAAAATCTCTTACCATCTGAAGTGAGCAAATGCCTTGTTAGCTTCAGCCATTCTCTCTACATCATTCTTTTTCTTTACAGCCTCTCCCTCATCGTTATATGCACTCATTAATTCAGTAAGAAGTAATTCCTTAAATGGTTGGCCACTCTTATTCCTAGCTAAATCTACAATCCATCTAACAGCTAGAGTCTCCTGTCTTTCTGGAGTAACAGGTATAGGAATCTGATAGTTAGAACCACCAACTCTTCGTGCTCTAAGCTCTAAAGCAGGCCTAACATTGTCTATTGCCTGATTCATAAAATCAACAACATCTACTTTTGCTTGAGAAGCTCCCTCTTCAAGAGCATAGTAAACAATTTCCTCTGCTCTATTCTTCTTACCATGTTGCATGACTTTGTTAATAAGTCGTCCAATTAATGGACTCTTATATTTCCTATCAACCTCTTGTTCTCGATTTTTAGCTTTTTTACCTCTCATATTTCTCTATATAAATATTAATCTTCTTCAAGCTTAGCTCCATATTTAGATCTAGCTTTCTTTCTACCTTCAACAGGTGCACAGTCATACTTACCTCTTACGATAATATATTTAACACCAGGAAGGTCTCTCTTTCTTCCAGCTTTAACCAGTACAACAGAGTGTTCCTGCAAGTTATGTCCCTCTCCAGGGATATATGCAGTTACCTCCTGACCATTAGAAAGCTTTACTCTAGCTACCTTACGTAGAGCAGAGTTAGGCTTTTTAGGCGTCATAGTTTTAACCTGCAAACATACACCTCTCTTAAAAGGGTTATTAGCTAGGTCGTACTTATTCTTGATAGGATTGAAATCCGTAGCCAAGGCTAAGTGCTTCCTTTTCTTCTTTCTGGCAGTTCTAGGTTTTCTTACTAATTGGTTTATTGTTGGCATAGCTAGGTATTATACTATAAAGTCAATTAAAATCAAAA
>WOZL01000052.1 GCA_011620305.1 Candidatus Dojkabacteria bacterium
CTTTATAATGAGAAAATATTAGATCAGGTAATTGGTACTGATGCTACTTATCATAGTAAAGAATTCTTAAAGGATAATAAGTGGTTTAAAGAGATAACAATCTCTGATTATTTTGCAGAGGTTATATATAGAATAAATAGTAGGAAGTCTATAGGGAATCTTTTGGATTAATTATGTTATATAATTGTATAATATAAATTATAAGGATATTACTATGTCAGAATTACCAAATAATGACTTTGAAACAAATGAACAAAGAGGGGAGAGGGAGTATTTAAAGATTGAAGATTTTGAGGGGCTAGAAAATATTCCTATTCTTCCATATGAGGGTGAAGGTCAAACCTCATTTAGGGCAGGTTATGAAGATAAGATGAAATATTTGAATAAGTTGGGAATAGAGACTACTAAGTATGAGAACGATAAATCAATGGGAGGAACACTATTTATTATTGCTACAGATATTGTTATAGCAGAGATATTCCGTAGAGATGCAATTAAGTATTTTGGTTCATCAACAACCAAGGAGTATAGAGATTACTTTGGGAAAGTTTTAGCTGAATCAAATCTAAAACTTGAAGAAGCTAGGTTAGACAAATTCGGATACAGAAGGTCATTACTCTCTGAGCCTGAAACAAGGAATGAAGATCTTCGTAGCAAATTAAGATTCTCAAACAATCCCCAGAAGAAAATATCTAATTCGGAGATACATGAATTAGTAGGATATGCACTGTCTGAGCTTAAGAAAAATAACTCTTAGAAGTTTAGTATCTACCCTTACCGTATTTTAAAGTTTCTACAATATAGTCCAATTTCTTATCAATCTTTTCTAGTAATTCTGTATTAGCACCATTCTTGTTCTCATTTATCTGCTCAAAGCAATCACTACAGTATATAGGTTTATCACTGCTTGGTTTAAATGGAACTTTACAATCTTTCCCACATTTATCACATACTGCACTATACATATCTCTATTGTTTGATCTTCTTGAATCTCTTCTAGGCTTTCTATCATCAGAATGCTTGTTATCATATTTCTCAAAGCAACTACTACAGTATATTGGTTTTCCACTGGTAGGTTTAAATGGTACTTTACAGTCTTTACCACAGTCTGAACATACTGCATCATACATTTCAGTTTTTTTATTATTATCTCGTCTATTATTTCTCATTTTCTTGTTATAAAAATATAAGTGAGCCTATTCACTATACGTGTTAAAGGGGTAAATAGCAAGGAGAATACTATCTTTTAAGTAGTTGTTCAATGAAAGGAATGATGTATGGGACGAATATAATTAGCCCTAGAAAAGCGGAGAGTATAGCACTAACTAGTACAGCACCTGCACTTACATCTTTCGCATATTTTATATTTAATCTGTACTCTTTGGATATAGTGTCACATACTGCTTCAATTACACTGTTAAAGGCTTCGGATATGAGAACTATAGCTATTAGAAATGCTACAGATATCCAGTCTCTGTGAGATATTTGTAATATTAGACCGGTAGCAATAACTATGGTTGCTACTAGTAGCTGTATTCTAAAGTTCCTCTCATTATTTATTATCAGCTTTATACCTTTAATCGCATGTTTTTTGCTTTGTGCAAATGTAGTAGGTTTATTAAATGATTTGCTCATGTCTCTATTATACTAAGATTTTAGATTTAAGTGTAATTAGCAATCAGCTGTTTCTCCTTTAAGACCTGTTCCTGTAATCGTATTTTAATTTCTATTTATATTTAAATAGACGTTTTTTAACATAGCATCTGCATTGTCTCCATGTCCTAGGATGTATTAAAAGGGACTAGAGAATTTGTAGCAACGAATAGTGTTTTTTATTTCTATTAATGGCAATCATCATAGGTGAAAGTTTCTTTATCAATAATCTTTAATACTCCATTATTCACTTCATAAGTTGTTACCTCTTCAATGATAGTGTCAGGGTCTAAATCTGCATCACATGGAGTCGGTAAGTGTATATCACTTTTTCTAACAGAAAATCTATCAGCAATATTATTACTATCCATATCTCTAAGATATATGTTTTTCAGCTCTAGGACTACTTCCCCTTGAGAATTTATTACTTGTAGAAACTCGTCTTGGCCCTGTCCTGCTACTCTAGAATGAATTGCAAGTAAGGTAGGAACTCCATTTTCTGATATGGTAAGGAAGTTTATAGCATCATCAGTCCATATATAACTAGGTAAATCATTTTCATCTTCTTTTGCCGTAAAGAAATCATTTACGACCTCTTGGTCATTAAAAGATAGGCGTAGAGAATAGAAGTAATCTTCATTAATTAAAGTAAAGATAGCAGTAACAGTTACTTCCTGTTTATTTAAATTTAGATTTTCAATAGTTAATCTGCTTTCTGCACAACCTTCAATGGGGTGTATATCGTTTAAGTTTGTAACTGTTAGAGTACACTCTAGACGATCTTCAGTATCATTTATCTCATCCTCTTGACTATTTTCTTCGTTTAGAATTTCTATAGATTGGTAAATTCTGTTTAGTTCAAATACTAGGAAAATATTAGTTACTGCGAGTACTGCAATAAGAAAACCAATAATTACTTTAATATTGTCCTTGATTAGAGCTTTTTTATTGGACTCTTTTTTCTCTTTGTCCATTTATTAATTGTTTATTAATTTAATTACTTATCAGTCTATATACCAAACATCTGTTTGTCAAAGTTGATACTTTTTATGATAAGATTAACGATATGATCTATTTAATAGGTGGTGAAGCTAGAAGTGGTAAAACAATTTTAAGAAAGAAATTGTTAAAGGAGTATACAATATCAGGTATAGGAACGGATAGTATTCGATATATGCTATCTCATACTCTTAAGGATTCAGGTATAGATCATAATAATCCTCCAGAGATTAATGGGCCTCTTATGTGGCCTTATATAGATAGTTTAATAGAAGATTTAAGAGTGTATTCATCTGAGGATTATGTTATAGAGGGGGATGTATTACTTCCTAAATATTTATCTAAATATCTAAATTATTCTGATGTTAAGGTTTGTTATATTGGTTTTTCTAATATATCAGTATCTGAGAAAACAAAGAATATTCTTAAATATAGAAAGGAGGGAGATTGGACTACTCAATATTCAGAGAAAGAATTAAGAAAATTTGTAAGGTGGGGGATTAACGAGAGTAAAAAATATAAAAAGGAGTGTAAGAAGTTAGAAGTAATGTATTATGATATAGATAAGGATTTTGAGGAGAGTGTGGAGAATATTGTTGAGAATTTTAATTTTTAACTCTCTTTTAATATCTCTCTAACACTAGCATCAGCTAATATCTTCATAGTATCAAAT
>WOZL01000065.1 GCA_011620305.1 Candidatus Dojkabacteria bacterium
GGTGGACCTGAAGGGATTTGAACCCTTGACCCCATCGCTGCCAGCGATGTGCTCTGGCCAACTGAGCTACAGGCCCGTTACATTACTATAAGTTAGCGGCATGGACTCAGCCGGGATCGAACCGGCGACCTTCGCAATGCGAATGCGATGTTCTAAACCAACTGAACTATGAGCCCATTATATCTTACCAATTAACATAATACAAAGGATTAACCTGTGTACCATATGCACTACCCCTTCTAACCTCAAAGTGTAAGTGAGGACCCGTAGAACGACCTGTAGAACCCATCTGACCAATAGCTTGACCAGTAGAAACAGATTGCCCAGACCTTACATATATATTCTTAAGGTGTGCATACCAAGTGGTATAACCATTACCATGATCTATCTGTACAGACCAAGCATAGTTAGAACCACCATATGTAGAACCCAAAGGAGGACATGTACCGTAACAACCTGCGAATATAACAGTACCTGAACCAGCTGCAACAATATTAGGCAAACTCTTATTAGCTATATCAATACCCCTATGATAGTATCCTTTATAGTACTGAGTAATCCTACCACCACCAGCAATTGGCCAACCCAAAAACTTACCTACATTAGGATCTGCAGCACCAACATTAGCAGTTGGAACACTACTATTAGATACATAGGAAGAAGGCGTACTCCTTCTAGCAACCACTGGAGCTGGAGCTGGCATCTTACCCTCAGGGATAAATAGTAATTCACCCTCTGTTAAAGTAAAAGGATAATCCAACCAGTTAAAGTCAGCAATAGCCTGATCATTAGCATCATACTTCTTAGCAAGACCACTTAAGGTATCACCCTCTTTTACAGTAACTAATACACCATCTGAAGGAGGTATATCTAAAGACTGACCAGGTCTAACAATATCTGAGCTCAAATCATTAGCCCACTTAATAGTATCTACAGTAACATCCCAATCCTCAGCAATAGTACTTAAGGTATCACCAGTCTTTACTATATACTCCTCAACAGCTCTTCTCTCCCTATCCTTAGGTACTGCTGTATTAATAGTGGCATTCATAACCAAAAGGTCTGTTTCAGGGACATCAATATAATCTAAATCTTCTGCATTAACACTCTGTATAGTAGGTGCCCTATAGAAATACGTCAGCAAAACAACCAGTACTAATACTACTGATATAAACTGCATTGAAGACTTTAAAAAATCACCTCTACCCCAGAACAACTTCCTTACAAAAGAATCCTTCCCCTTCTCTATCCTACCCAGCAACATCTCAAACAGAACAGAAGAGAAAACAAACATAACCCTAATTCTTGAAGAGATATATTTAAATAGATCAAGTAGAAAACTACCTACTCCATTACTAGCCTCAAGTTTTTCATAAACTCTATAAAAGAATTTCTTTAACTTGAAAATAATAGGACTCTCTACAATATCCTCATCTAGAAAAAGCGTATCAAGGTCATCTTCAGAAGCCTTCCTAGAAAGCTTAATATCCCTAAAACTTAAACCTGATATTTTTTTTTGAGAATCTTTCTCAGTCGACATCAAAAAAAGGTGTAATTAAATTACAAACCTATTATACCAAAATTAGGCCTCGTGCAAGGTTGCGAGGAATTCCTCGTTACTCTTGGTCTTTTTAAGCTGACCAATAAGGACTTCTGTGGGATTCTCATTACTGTCTAGTAGCTCTAACATTCTTCTAATTCTCCATGATTGATTGAGTACATCTTTACCAAGTAACAACTCTTCATTTCTAGTACCAGAAGCATTTACATCAATAGCAGGATATATTCTCCTGTTAGCAAGATTTCTATCAAGATGAAGTTCCATATTACCAGTACCTTTAAACTCCTCATATACTAGGTCATCCATCCTACTACCAGTATCTACTAAGGCAGTAGCAATAATAGTCAAACTACCACCATCTTCAAAGTTTCTAGCAGCACCAAAGAATCTCTTTGGAGGATATAAAGCAGCAGGATCGAAACCACCAGATAAAGTTTTACCAGATGTAGGCATAGTAATATTGTATGCTCTAGCTAATCTAGTAACACTATCCATTAATATAACGACATCTTCACCCCACTCTACCATTCTCTCAGCCTTTTTTAGTGCCATCTCAGCAACTATACAATTATGCTCAGGTAATTCATCAAAGTTAGAAGCAAATACTTCACCCTTAACAAATCTACGCATATCTGTGACCTCCTCAGGTCTCTCTCCTACTAGTACTACCATAAGTTTAGCCTTAGGATGATTCTTAGCTACACCAGCAGCAATATCCTTAAGTAAGAATGTTTTACCAGCCTTAGGTGGAGATACAACCATTGATCTCTGACCAAATCCTATAGGAGATAGTAAATCAATAATTCTAGTGGAAATTACATCTGGGGTTGTTTCTAATTTAATCTGCTTATTAGGAAATACAGGGGTCATCTTTCTAAATTGAGGCCTCTTAGTAGCTTCAGCAGCAGGTTTATCATATACCTTATCTACTCTTAACAAGCTTAGATATTTCTCTTTGTTCTTTGGAAGTCTAGCAGGTCCCTGTACAACATCACCCGTCTTTAATCCAAACTTTTTAATCTGAGAACCAGAGATATATACATCATTTTCACCTGGTAATACACCATCTGTTCTAAGAATTCCATGAGATCCATCTTTTTGAATTTCAAGTAAACCCGCTACTTTAATATATCCATCTTTCTCAGTTTTCTTTTTCAATACTTCGATAAGTAGCTCTCTTTTAGGAAGCTCCATATAGTTTTGAAGTTCGTACTCCTTAGCTTCTTTTCTTAGTTCAGCTAAACTCATACTCTCGTATTCTTGAATACTCTTTGTTTTCTTACTCATAACTAATAAACGGGAAATTTAAACATTTGGGACAATATATATGTCTCTAAACTATATCAGTATATCTGAAAAAAGTTTCAAAAGTCAATGATTAGAGAAAAGGGATCGGTACTGCCCCAACCGACCCCGGTCTCTTCTCGCTGATATGGTGAGAAGAAATCGAAGTGCATTTTGATAATGCACCCCCCATATCTCTTTCCTTAGACTCAGATGAGTTTGTGGCCCCCAAGTCTAGGGAGAGAGATACAGTCATCACAGTCTTATCCTTTTGCCCAGAAGTGCTTGTGACACTCCAGACAAAGGGATAAAACTACGATATCCACATATAAGGTACTAAGTATGTCAAATTATACCCTTTCTCTATCATAATTGTCAACCCTATATAAACAATCCACATCCTCGGATAACTACTCTATTCTCTTATCT
>WOZL01000057.1 GCA_011620305.1 Candidatus Dojkabacteria bacterium
CGAAAGAGAGATTGATGAGATAGGTATACAGAGTGCTGTACAGAAGGCTATGGTATTAGCTTTAGAGAAGGTAGAGAAAATGATTGGCAAAAAGGCAGATTATCTTTTAATAGATGGGGTTAATGTAGAGCTATTAGGGGAGTATTCTACTATGAAAATCTCTAAGGGTGATTTACATCATTACAGTATATCTGCTGCTTCTATTCTTGCTAAGGTTGATAGAGATAATCTTATGATTCAATACTCTAAGAAGTATCCGAATTACGGTTTTGAGAGGAACATGGGTTATGGTACTAAGGAGCATATGGATGCACTTAAGAAATTTGGTCCTTGTAAGATTCATAGGAGGAGTTATAAGCCAGTGAAAGAGTGTATTTAAATTTTACGCTTTTTATAATGGAAAAAAAAGAAACTTTTGATCTAGTTGATGAGATGGGAAATGTTACAGGAAGTGCTAGTAGGGAGGAGTGTCATAGTTCTGTTGAATTAATTCATCCGACTGTACACTTCACCCTATTTAATCCTGATAGTAAAGAGATTTTGCTGACCAAAAGGTCATATAACAAAAGGTGGGATCCAGGGAAAACGATATTTTTAGGTGAACATATGGTATCAGGAGAGTCATATGAGGAGGGGTTATTGAGGGGTGTAACTGAGGAGCTAGGGTTTGTACCAACCGAATTCAAGGTTTTAGGGGATACACTTTTTAAGCAAGAATCTCAGACTGAGTATACAAGGTTCTTCTTAGTCATTTATCAAGGAGAAACTATAGATTTTGATAGGGCAGAAACTGAGGAGATATGGTGGGTAGGTATTGATGAGCTTAAAAAATATGATGATAGCTTTGGAGCAATGACACAATATTGGATTGAGAATATTGATTGGTCTACTTTAGAGTAAGTGGTGTATGGTATAGTTTAATATAATTTTAGTTAGTAAAATTATGAAGTATAAACTTAAAGATCTTACTAAGAGAGCTAATGAAGAGATTAAGGCTGATGAAGACCTTATTATCTTAACTGTCATTAGTATCCTTATTGCTGGTTTTGCAGTGTATATGGATAGTATTCCTCTTTTAATTGGTTCTATGTTAATTGGCCCTTTCTTTGATCCAATTCTTTCTATTGTTGTATATAGGTTATGACCATAAAAAAGATAAACCTGTTTTTAATGCTATTGTTTCTCTTCTTCTTATAACCGTTATTAGTATAGCTGTAGGTGTTTTTCAGTATATCCTTATTAACATATTCACAGATTTTACACCTTTAGAGATTGTTCCTTTAGGTTTTTTTGAGTCATTTTTAGTTGCTTTTCTTTTAGGTGGTGTAGGTATGTTTCTTTGGGTTTGGCCTAAGGCCTCTAATACTTCTGCTGGTGTTTCTATAGCTATTTCTATTGTTCCTGTTTTAGTTAATATTTCTATTGGTTTAGTTTATTGTGATTCCTTAGCAATTGTTTATTACACCACTTTGTTTATAATTAATATCTTAGGTATTATACTTGGAGGATTTTTAGTTCTTAAGTATTTAGTTAAGAAGAATGGTAAATAGGTTGCAAAAGGTACTTAAGAAAGGATATAATCATTAGTTTCAGATGTGGGGCGCTAGCTCATCCGGTAGAGCAACTGCCTTTTAAGCAGTAGGTGCTGAGTTCGAGTCTCAGGCGCCTCACCATATATCTCCTCATCAACATCAAAATTAGTTACCATTTCTGTTTAACCAAAATACACTCTCAAGAATAACATATACTATAACTATGCAATTAGAAGGAGAGCGTCAAAATCTTTCAATAGAAACATTTGATGACCTATGTAACGGATTAGAACAATCAATGGGATATGAACAACAAGGATACTCATTAACAACCTTAGCTCAATATTTACACCCTACATTCCTAATAGATTATCCTCAAGAATGGGAAAGAGGATACGAAATACTCCTTATGCATATTATTTCAAGAGATATTCCACATCTAAGGAGAAGAAAAGCAATAGGGTATTTGGAGATACTCTTAAATTTAACAGAAGAGATAGATATAAACGGAGAGAGTATAAAATTAAAACAAAAAGAGTTACTAAGAGAAACAAAACTATATGATAAGGGTATAAACACAATAAAACAGTGTAGACATACATCCAACGGCCCGATAGCACGAAGATGCAGAAGCCTACTTGAAAACGAAGGTATTAATCCGTTTAAATAATAATTTATGCAAATGAACCCACAAATGGATAATACAGAGTGCTGTGAGGAGTATACCGATTCAATCTTCCCATATATTGAAGATAATCTAACCTATGTGATTTATACTGAGAGTCGTGGTAAATACTTAGAGAATTTCGAATACGTTCTCAATGACATAGATAACCAAGAATATGACTATATCAAGAGAGAGTAGGGCAGTGTGTGCTCTCCTACACATCCTTTATAAATCAGGAGAAACAGATAAAAGCCAAGAAGAGATACTGTTAGCAGATATATTAAGAGAACATGAGAGAGATTGTGTCTGCATTAATACTTAGTCCAGTTATGTTCCTTGTATCTGCTATATTGGCCATTTTCTATTACAGAAAATCTACAGATAGATAAAATCATTTCTGTTTTCTGATATACTCTTTTCTATTACTTAACCAATACAACCATGGAAATTACTGAACACTCTTGTGATATTGATTTTAGAAATATACCGGTATCAGATTCAAGAGAAGAGATGCTAGAACAGGCATGTAGTGATGATTTTGATCAAGCAAATAGAGGAATATTAAGATTACAAAGGGAAATATCTGAGAAGGACTTAGTTCATAGGGATCCTGAGTTTTGTAATATAGCTGTAGATGTAGTTTTACATAGAGGTTTAAACCATGAGAACTATACAGTACAGTGTGCATCGGTAGGATTCTTAGGAGCGATTCTGAGTAAGGCAAATGGTAATTTAGATAGTGATGCAATTGGTGCTATATCTAAGTCTGTTACCGCTATAGAGGAGCTTGTTAATAACAAGAATAGTGTATATTACAATAATGATAGTAAGAAACAGAACAGAAGGATTAGGGGATTTACTTTAAGGGTATATAAGCAATATCCAGTCATCCATTAGTATTTTTTACTCTGCTAATTCAAATCTTTCTACTAGCTTGTCTGTAAATTCTTGTATTTTCTCATCATACTCATCACTCTGTAAGACTTCAGATAGACAGTCTACATCAAAATATCCTTCATAAGTAGGTGAGTACTCGTCAGAGTCTTCTATA
>WOZL01000102.1 GCA_011620305.1 Candidatus Dojkabacteria bacterium
GAGGTAATATATGCGATAGTAGGCATAAGGATATTATCAACCAATGAATTAATATGGTCTTTAAGTGCAGTACCAATCATAATACCCAGAGCAGCACCAAGTACTGCATCTTTAAAGGCGAACTCTTGGAAATCTTTAAACGTCTTTTTTAACTTTTCTAACATTTCGTTTAAATATAAAGTTATATACAAAATACAGTACTGTTAAAAATAACAATAAACTATAAACAATTACTTGAATTCCTACAATAGAAGAAAGATTAGAGATTTCTCCTCTAAACAGGACAACCTGTAAGATTGTTATAAAGAGCAAAATAAAAATATATAGATATGAATCTCTTGAAAAGAAGAAGTTTGCAAACATAAAGGTTACTGCATATGCTGACATCAATACACCGTAAGTAATAAAATATTTCGAAATCTCAAAGTATTTCTCACCAAATGCAAGAGAAATAATTAAATCTCTAAAAAGATAGATAAAGATACTCATCCCTACGCCAATAGCTAATGTTATCAATACTGCAACTCCCAATGTTTTCTTCTCTCCGTCACCATCCTTTTGGTTTGCAAGTCTAGCAAACATGACCATAGCTATTGTAGTACACGAGAAATACACTATCTTCCCAATCAATGAAAGAGCACCATACTCTGCCTTTAATGGCTGAGGAGTCAATATTAGATCTAAGGTATATGGAGCAGAGAGAAGGAGTAAGGAGATGGTCATAAGTCCAATTGCTTTAAAATCAATCCTTACCTTTCTTTTCTTTCCTTCTTTAGATTTAAGAAAAGGCAGGACTACTAGAAGACTAACAAATGAAGGTATTGCACTAGCTAGTATTAATATATGAATATTACCTCCCATCTGAATACCAATATATCCAATTACAAATCTCATAACTGTTTCTATAAACCATATGGTATTAAAAAGAATTACCTTCTCCTTACCAAGTAAGATACCTCTTGATATTGGACTGAGGAAAGTAAGCAGTAAAGCCATACTTAACGGTGGTATTAGCTCTCTAGGTATCTGGGAGGGTTCTGTAACTAAGGGAATAATAAAAAAGAAAAGAGAGGATACTACCAACCCAATTAATGTAAAAGTAAATATAGAGTTTTGTTTTAGCCTTTCAATATTACCATTCTTAGTTTCCCCAACACCTTTCGTTAGAACATTCTGTATAGATGTTAATGGAATCTGGATTAAATATATTAATCCAATAGCTGTTGAGTAAAGTGCAAATGTATACTCAGGTGTAAACCTAGCTATAAAGATATTAAAAAGGTAGTTGATAAAGCCAATAACTCCACCAAATAGAGTAGTTAGTAGTAAATTCCTGATATAGATTTTTTCTTTCTTTTCAATATTCATTAGAACTTCTCTTGGAAGTTATATATAATACAATACAATAACTTTAGCAATCTGCCAAATGATAGAGACAATAATAGCACTAGTAGCAGGAATATTTATCGGAGTAGGTATAGTCTTTCTAGTAAAAGGGAATAAAAAAAGAGAGAGTGAAGAGATTACTCAGAATTTAGAGAACAATCTTAGACAGCTTATACCCATGATGCAAAAGGATTTAAATGAGAATATCATGGCATTAGCCAAGGAAAAGCTTGAGTCAGAGACTAAACAGAACAAATTAGATTTAGAGAATAAGAGATCTGAGATTACTAGGATAGTTAAGGAGCTAGAGAAATATCTAAAGACTTCTGAGAAAGAGAGAATTGATACTATGTCCTCTCTTAAGAACGCTGTAGAAGAGAGTAGGAAGATTACTAAAGAGCTCTCTGTTAATACCGAGGGTCTCAAGAAGGTTCTTTCTAACAATCAGCTTAGGGGTCAATTTGGAGAGCAAGTAGCTGATGATTTGTTAAAGATGGCTGGTTTTGTTTTAAATGTAGATTACTACTTTAACAAAGAACAGAAGGGTTCATCTACTAGACCAGACTTTACAATATTACTCCCTGACAAGACTAAGATTAATGTAGACTCTAAGTTTCCTTACAATAACTTACAGAAAATGACAGAGACTGATGATAAGGAAATGAAGAAGAAATATCAGAAAGATTTTGAGAGAGATGTAAAAGAGAAGATTAAGCAGGTTACTACTAGAGACTATATTAATCCTGAGGATAAGACGGTTGATTTTGTAATCCTCTTTATACCTAATGAAATGATATTTTCATATATCTATGACAAGATGCCAGATATATGGCAAGAGGCTTTAGTTAAGAAGGTTGTATTTGCAGGCCCATTTAGTTTTACAGCTATACTTAGGATGATTAAACAGGCATATGAGAATTTTAGAGTACAGCAGAATATCCAAGATATCGTTGGTCATATTAAGGCATTTGAGAAAGAGTTTGGTAAGTTCTCAGAAGCTTTCTTTAAGATAGGAGATAGGATTGATTCTTTGGATAGGCAGTATAAGGAGGTTAGTAATACAAGGTTTAATCAATTAACAAGAAGGGTTGATAAGGTTAGATTAGAGGGTAGTCTAGAGCAAGAAGAGGAACCTACACTTTTAGATGTATAATATCCTTTTATAAAAAATAGGGTCAGATTTCTGACCCTATCTTTAACATATAAGAAAACTTTTCTTACTGTTGAGGTTGATTACTCTCTTGGGGGTTTCAAACTCTCTTCCTCTTTCTGTTCTGGCTGTGGTTGAGGAGTTTGTTGAACAGGTTGATTGTCATCTTTACCCCATGCAAGAATACCAAGCAGTATGTAATTAGCAATTGGTACTAAGGCCAGTAATCCCAACAGCTTCTCTTTACCTAGCTTTTCACAGATATTCATCATAGCAATTACATAAACAACTATATTAGCAAGTGGAACTAACATAAGTAGTACAAACCAACCACTCATATCTGCAAGTTGAAAGTGCAATACAATATTTAGTATTGGAACCCATGCAAACCATGGATTTGGGTGATTTAATTTCTCTGCAATATTCATGTAAGCAAGTGACATATATACATACACTGCTATACCTATAAGAAAGCAGATTGCTATCCATATGAATGCTAAACCTGCAAACACGGAACCGACAGCAGCAATATCGTCTGTGTCATATTCATCCTCGTAATCATCCAAATTAAACTCATAATCCCACTCTACTGTAGTATCATCAGAGGTCTCAGTACTCTCCTGTGACTCTTGTATTTGAATAGTAACCTCATCATCCTCTGGGATAGTCTCCTCTGTTTGTGCAAATGCAAAAGAGGGAAGTAATAC
>WOZL01000004.1 GCA_011620305.1 Candidatus Dojkabacteria bacterium
GACATCTTTATTACCAAACTCTACATATTAATTCACCACCTATATTTTTACTCTTAGCCATTGCTCCAGTCATTATGCCAGATGATGTTGATATTATATTTATACCCCTACCATTTAATACAGGGGTAATCTCCTGACTTGAGACATATATTCTCTGGCCTGGTTTACTTACCCTATTAAAATGTGCAATTACTGGTTCTCCATCTTCAAAATACATAGGTAGTACCGAGAGCATCCCTGATTCTAATTCATCAAAATCCTCAATCATATCTTCCTGCTTGAGAACTTTAAGAATCTCCCTGTTCATTTTAGTATCAGGTACTTCTATACTATCCTTCTTTCTCATTATTCCATTTTGTAATCTTGCCAATAGGTCTGATATGTAATCGTTCATATTTTTTTATTTAAATTTACCAAACAGCTTTCTTAACACCAGGGATTTTACCTTCACTGGCTAGCTTTCTAAAACAAATTCTGCAAATACCGTAATGTCTAAGATATCCTCTTGATCTTCCACATATATTGCACCTATTATACACCCTTGTTGAATACTTACTCTTTTTCTTCAATTGTTTTGCCTTATACTCCTTAGCTTTCGTTGACATCTTTTCTAAATGGGAAACCAAATTTATCTAAAAACATCTTTGCAGATTTATTATCTTTTGCAGTAGTTACAATTGTAACCTGCAAGCTTCTTATCTTTCTTACATTATTAGCATCTATTTCAGGAAATACAGTATGATCTTCGATACCAATAGAGTAGTTACCTGCACCGTCAAATGAAGTGACTGGTAATCCTCTAAAGTCCTTTGTTCTAGGCATTACAATATTTATTAACTTATCAAAGAAATCCCACATCCTCTCTCCTCTAAGTGTTACAGCTACACCTATGTCCATACCTGCTCTAACTTTAAATGCAGACACAGCCTTTTTAGCCTTAGTAACAATTGGCTTTTGACCTGATATCTGAGTTAACATCTCTACTAGCTCATCTATTACCTCACTATTTGTTGTAGCTTCACTTGCACCAACATTTATTACAATTTTCTCTAAGGTTGGTACAGCCATTACATTAGAGAAGTCTCCTTCTTTTAATAGCTCTTGCCTGACCTTAGTTTTGTATTCTTCCTTTAATCTTGACATTCCTATTTTTTACTCTTTTTTGATTTAGATTTACTTGTACTTTTCTTTTTATCATCTTCCTTTTTTGTTTCTTTTTTCTCTTCCTTCTTTTCTTCTTTTAGTTCTACAGCCTTGCCACACTTCTTACAAATTCTAACTTTCTTATCACCCTCTCCTTTATATCCAACTCTTGTTGCTTTACCACACTCTGGACATACTAACATAACTTTAGATACAGGTACTGATTTACTAATGTTTATTATCTCTGATACTCTAGTTCTTCCATCACCCTTAATATGCTTCTTGTACATATTTAGCCCTTCTACCACAACTCTGCCTTTTTTAGTATCAACAGCTACGACAGCACCCTGTCTTCCCCTGTCTTTACCGTATAGCATTTTTACTGTATCACCTTTTTTAATCTTCATACTGTGTTATTTTTTAAATTACAATACCTCAGGAGCCAGAGAAACAATCTTATCAAAACCTTTCTCTTTTAACTCTCTAGCTACGGGTCCAAATATTCTAGTTCCCTTAGGATCACCTTTCTTATCTATTATTACTGCTGCATTATCATCAAATCTTACGTATATACCATTCTTTCTATTAAATTCTTTACGAACCCTAACAATTACTGCCTTTTCTACTTCGTGTCTTTTTAAAGCAGCATTTGGTAATGCTCGTTGTATAGCTACTGTTACAACATCTCCTAATGAAGCCGTCTTTCTATTAGAGTAGCCTGGTATACCTATTACCTTAGCTGTTCTTGCTCCACTATTATCTGCAATTTTTAATATCGTATGTCTTTGTATCATTACTCTTCAACTACAACCCATTTTACATTTTTAGAGTATGGTCTACTCTCTCTTATGGTTACTTCATCTCCCTCTTTTAATTCTTTGTCAGTATGAGCAAAGAAGTTTTTTCTTTCATTAACAACCTTTTTATATACAGGATGCCTGACAGGTCGATTAACTTCGACTCTAACTGTACCTTCCATCTTGTTACTTACAACAACTCCTTTAAATTCTTTTTTAGTTGTTTCTCCTTTATTCATCTATATTTCTTTAAATTAATGTAACGGCCTGTATTCTACCAATATTTAACACTTTCCTCAAGCTTAAATGTCTTTTTTAGAGGCAAATCTTGTCTTTACAGAAAGTTTATGTGCAGCAAGTCTAAGTGCTTCTGTAGCATTTTCCTTACTAACACCTCCAATTTCAAATATTACTGTACCAGGTTGCACTACTGCTACATATCCAACTATATCTCCTTTACCACCAATCATTTTACTATTGGTTGCTTTCTGAGTATATGGTTTATGAGGGAATACCCTTATCCATACCTTACCTTTTCTTTTAATATGGCCTGTAATGGCTCTTCTCGCAGCCTCTATTTGCCTAGCTTCTATCCATCCGTTTTCCATAGCTTTGAGTCCGTATTCACCAAAGTCAATACTGTTACTGGCACTGGCTACGCCACCCATTTTTCCTCTGAACTCTTTTCTATATTTTCTCTTTTTTGGTTGTAATGCCATATCTATTTATTAAATAAGTAATTATTCTTCTCTTTCGATATCAGTTTGATCTCCTTTGTAAACCCAAACTTTGACTCCCATTAGACCTGCATCATTTGTTTGTGCAACCTCTTCTGCATAGTCTATATCAGCCTTCAAAGTTTGTGCTGGTATTGCACCTTCAATCATCTTTACTGTTCTAGCCTGACTCGCATTGTTAATTCTTCCTGAGACAGCTATCTTAATTCCCTTTGCCCCTGCAGCCATTGCTTTCTGTTTAGCACTAAGCATCAAATACTTAGATGGGTGTCTTCTTTCAATACCATCAGCTATATTTCTTGCAATAATGCGTGCTGAAAGATCTGCTTTTGGAACCTCTTTAATTTTAACTTCAACATCTTGTTGTACCATTCTACTAATTTTCTTCTGTAGTTTATCAATACCCTCTCCACCTCTTCCTATAGCTACACCAGGCCTTGCTACATATGCCTCTATATCTATCTTTTTAACTGTCCTATATATCTTAACTTCGTGAATGTTAGCATCGTGTAAGGCTTTACGAATAACTTTACGT
>WOZL01000106.1 GCA_011620305.1 Candidatus Dojkabacteria bacterium
CTTGGCTTCCTGTATGAGAACTACTCCTCCACAATGACCAAAAATCATGAAGAGGTCGTACAAAATATTTTCTTAGTCCTTAAAGATAGAGGGTCTATCTATGAAGATACGTCTAAACAGTATTTTGATCCAAAAGTAAAAAGGTTTCTACCTGATAGATATGTAAGAGGGACATGTCCAAAGTGTGGGAATGAAAATGCTAGAGGAGATGAATGTCCTGAGTGTGGAGCATTCTTAGATGTAGAAGATTTGATAGATCCTAGAAGTACACTATCCGATGCGACTCCTGAATTAGAACCAACTAAACATTTCTACCTTGATTTAAAAAAGTTGGAACCTGATTTAAAAGAATGGATAGATGAGAGTAGTTATAACTGGAGGAAATGGGTTAGAGAGTATAGTAAGGGTTGGATTAGAGAAGGTCTTAAACCAAGAGCAGTTACAAGAGATATGGAATTTGGAGTACCTGTACCTGTTAAGGGTTGGGAGGATAAAGTTATATATGTTTGGGTAGAAGCTGTTATTGGTTACCTTAGTGCAGCTATTGAATGGGCGGAAAATATAGGTGATCCTTCAAGATGGGAAGAGTTCTGGAAAAATAAAAATAGTAAACATTACTACTTTATAGCCGGTGGAAATACACAGTTTCATACTATTATCTGGCCTGCAGAGTTAATGGGATATAATGAAAAATATGAAGATGACAATCTTTGGGAGAATTTTAAACTTCCAGGAGAAAGTAAAAGAGAGAAATTACAACTTCCATATGATGTTCCCTCCAACAAAATGTTGCTTTACAAAGGAAAAAAGATGAGCAAAGGCGAGAACCATATGATTAACGCTGATGAAGCATATGAGAAGTATGGTCCAGACTTAACTAGGTTTTTCTTTATTAGATTCGCACCTGAAAACCATGATAGAGAATTTAACTGGGATGATTTAATAGCTACTAATAATAATGAACTTGTAGCAAATATCGGCAACTTTATTAATCGTACTCTTACTTTTGCATACGTCAATTTTGATAAGAGAGTGCCTGATGGTAAATGGGATCCTAAAGTTAAAGAAGAGATTGAAAATACCTTTAAAGAGGTTGGAGAATATATAGAGGAGGTTAAACTTGCTAAATCATTAGAAAGAGTTTTAGAGTTAGGAGGATTTGCAAACAAGTACTTTAATGATCAAGCTCCATGGGTAGATATTAAAGAGAATAAGGAAAAAGCACAAGACAGTATATTTAATTCTATACAGCTAGTTAATGCTCTTCGTTTACTCCTTAGACCTTATACTCCTTTTGGATGTAAGAAACTAAATGAGCTATTAAATATAAAAGATGAGTATGATGCGAATGATGTACTTCAAGAGAAAGGCTTGGTAGAGAAGAATATTGACACATGGGAGTATGAAGAAATAGAGTCTGGCAGAGATCTAGAGAAACCTGAGATACTTTGGAAAAAGATAGAGTAATTTTATGGGTGCAACCTTTTAGTTTATCATTTATTCCTCGTTTTGTTAAAAAATTTTACAAAATTATAGTTTTTGTTATATTTTTTATAGTAGTTTCTCTATATTCTCTATTTAAAAAGGGAGGTACTTTTGTCTTACACTAATGCTCAGAAAAAACAAGATGAAAGGAGTAAACAAAAATTTTTTACCCGCCCATTTTTTTGCACTCATAATAAGTGCAAACATGATAAACGAAAAGGAGAAAATACAATGAGAAAAATCTTCTCAAATTCTAAGAAAATTTCTTTTTTTAGCTGAGAGGAGGTGATAATCTCGGAAAGTTAATGGTTTAATTAGTGGCTAATATATGCGCCCTAGAAACCGTTACAGGTGAAGGAAGAAAGTAAATTAATCTTGGCATATGCCTTGTTACCACTCTTTCTTCACCTATGAAATTCAAATATTTATCTGCTGTTCCATTAATGTGTCTTTTGCTAGTCCTAGTTTTACTAACTCTTGCCATACAGCCTCTGTAACAAATGGTAAAAAAGGATGCATAATTTTTAAGTTCTCTTTAAGAAGATAGAGAAGCTCTGCTAATTTCTGTATTCTAATCTCAGTACCTACCTCTTTGTTCTGAGTCTCCTCTTTAACCTCCTCTATCCAAATATCACACAGTGAGTGCCAGAAGAACTCTCTAATGGCTTCTGCACCGAGATTAAATTGATACCTCTCAATATACTCTGAGACACTCTTAATATGCTCTCTGGTTGCTTTAACTCTCTCTAGATTCTGATCTACTTCATACTTAACAATATCCTCTATCTCTTCCTCCTCAATATTCATTATGATAAATCTACTAGCATTCCAAATCTTGTTAACAAAATTCCTATTACCCCTTATCTTCTCCTCTCTAAGAGGGGCATTACTCCCAGGTAATGCATCTGAGTAATACCATAGTCTCAAGGCATCGGCACCATATTTCTCAAACACCTCATTGGGCTCAACACCATTACCCTTACTCTTTGACATTTTACTTCCATCTTCTGCAAGAATCATACCTGTTAAGAATACTTGAGGAAATGGTACTTGACCTGTTCTATACAACCCCATCATTATCATCCTAGCTGACCACCAAAAGAGTATATCTCTTGCGTGAATCATTAGTTGAGTTGGGTAGTATTTCTTAAAATCTTCACCATCTGGACCACCTAGTGTAGAGTATGGCCACTGTCCAGAGCTAAACCATGTATCAAACATATCTGTTTCAGCTTCCCAATCTCCTTCTTTTTCTGGTTTGTTTTCACCTACATATATAGATCCATCACCCTCTATATCTGTATGAAATTCCTTATTAAAATCCTCTACTGTTTTGCCTTCATTCTCTATTAACCAATCATGTAGTTTTTTACTTCCGCTATACCATATTGGTATTCTTTGTCCCCACCAAAGCTGTCTAGATATACACCATGGTTGTATGTTTTCATAGAAGTGCTCGAGTGCTCTCTGTTGTCCCTCTGGCAATACTTTAACATTACCCTTTTCTAATTCTTTTAGTGCTCTTTTAGCTAATTTGGATACATCTACATACCACTGATTAGACATTATTGGCTCTATTGGAGTCCTACACCTTTCACATACAGCTACCTCATGTTTAATATTCTCAATTTTCTCTAGTAACCCTTGCTCATCTAACTCTTTAACAAGTTTCTTTGAACAATCTATTGTATCCATA
>WOZL01000110.1 GCA_011620305.1 Candidatus Dojkabacteria bacterium
TAAGAATTTTATAAAACACTCTAAACCTATTACCAAAAGATATTATAGACTTCCTCAACCAACTAATATCTACTGGATCTAAAGGTATTGCAAATTCAGGAATAACTCCATCCTTAATCTCAAATTCTTCACCATGATATACATTCTCTAAAGGATAGTCAGATTTACCAAAAATAACTGTTGAGGGAAATTCATAATCTCTAGCTGAAACTTTTATTGTATATATCCCATCTTCCAAAACAGGACCAAACAACCCCTTAGAGTCTGTAACATCTGTCCATACTAGCCTCCCATCTTTAGTATATACACGAACTATAGCCAATGATATTGGTTCTTTAGTACTACTATCGTACACATACCCTATTCGTAAACCTGTCTTCCTAAAACCTAACCATCTTAATATATTTAAGAAAAGTTGATAGAGATAGATAGGAATGTAAAGTAAACCACCTATTAAAGTAGCAAAACTTATTGTAATTGTAGCTATGGAAGTAGTAACCCCTATATCTTGCAAAGTATAATCATCTAAATCTCTAAACATATTATCCATACTATCTCGTGTTGTATCTACTACATCTCTAATTATTCTCCCTACATATGTTGGGACCTCCCTGGGTGGCACAGGCTCCTCTTCCTCTTCTATCTCACCCCATTTAGGTATATCAAGTGTAATATCACATTCCTCCGAAACATTCCCAGCTTTATCAGAAGCCTCTACACAAAAATTGTAATTAGAAAACAGATTGTTAAGACTCTCTTTCTCAAGAGAACTTAAGGTTATAGTGGTAGTATACATAACTCCACTCTTTACAGTTACTCCACACTCCTCTCTCGTACCACTCCTTTTTACACAGTAAAAGACAACATCCCCTAAAGAAAGATTATCCTCTACTCTATATACAATCTCTATCTCATAACCACTCTCCCACTCCACCGTATTATTCTCTCCGATATCCCCAACCGAAATTAGAGTTATCTCAGGTGCCTCACTATCCTGTACAGTATACTCAACATTAGACCAACTACTCTGTCCACTGTAGTTATTTCTAGCTTTAACTCGATAGAAATACATTCTTTCATTTACTAGGTTCTCAAACTCATACATACTCCCAGTTATCCAACCACTAGACTCTTTAATAGTACTAAATTCACTATCACTACTTACTTCGATGTAGTACTCGTAACCAGAACCAAGAGAGTTCCAGAAAAGAGAGTTTGATGTACCCTTAGTATATTGAGGTTCATCTACCAAAGTCGGTACAGGAACAGGAGTAACATAGAGAGTATCGCAATCTAAGATATCTATTACCAATCCTTCATATGTAATATCCTGTGCACAGATACTATATGAACCTGGATTAGTACCAAATACTTCAACAACAACTACACCATGCTCATTGGAAGGATCGGTGGGCTGAGTTAATGTTAAACCAGGAGCTACTAATCGGATGTAATGGTCTGAAAGTGGAACACCTTGTGCGTTCAATATTGTAACTGTTACTAATGCTGGCCTTCTAATCTCAACCTGATCTGGTATGACATAAAGGGTTGATGTCGCATCCTCAGTAATTGCAACATTTATTTCTACCTGCCCTTCTGTTACAAAAAAAGGCTCTTGAGCAAAAGAGAAATCTATACTAAAAAGTAAAATCAAAAAAGCAACTTGTATGTATTTAGGCAGTTTCATCTATATCTCTTCTACAATTTTCTTTATATACTTATCTAAAGCCTCTGTAAATTCAGTTTGACTGTAGATATCCTTACTAAGTTTAACACCTTTACCACTCTTTGAGTAGCACCTATTACACATAGCAGTGAAGTTATCAGGATTAATATACTGTACCTTATCATGAGTTCCACACAACTCACATACCTTAAAATCCCCTAAAAAGCCCAACTCCTTAAGAACCTGTATCCTAAACTTATTTACTCTAAGAGTATCCATATCATTTTCTAAAATACTTTGAAGTAGGTTAAAGACTTTAACATTACTCTCACCCTCAACAAGAAATTTGTTTAGAATATACAGAACTCTTTCTATATTCTGTATATCCATATGAGAATCTATCTCTGGAGAGTATATTAACTGAGATTCAGTTAAAATTGGTAGTCCTTTACCTTCATAGAATGATATCTCACTTGTAGATAGGGTCTGCATATTACCCCTGTTCTTACTAGTAATTTTTCTAATACTTTTAGCAAACAGGGCAAACTTACCATTGTATTTACCATAGACTGTAAGTATTTTATCTGCCTCACCGTAGTTTACTGACTTAATAACTGTTGCAATATCTTTACTCATTTTCTCCCTTTTCCTGTAATTAAAATTTTAGGGGTTTTGAGTAGTATCTTTAAGTCTAGTAGAAAACTTCTATTTCTAGCATACATAGCATCTAGCTCTACCCTCTGTTTAAAGTCTAAATTGTTTCTACCAGAGATTTGCCATAGTCCTGTTAAACCAGGTTTAACACTTTGTATTTTACGCATATTCAATCTATCTATATCATCCCCCTCATTAAGTAATTGTTCTATCTCCCAAATCATATATGGTCGTGGTCCTACAAGAGACATATTTCCTAAGATTACATTTATTAACTGTGGGGTTTCATCTAAGTCAGTTACTCTTAAAAATTTACCTAACTTAGTTACCCTCTTATCATCCTTTAACGGTATCTTATGGTCTCTCTTAAGTATCTCATGTAAATCTGGATTAGCCTCTAGAATTTCAGTACCGTTTAATTTCATTGTTCTAAATTTGTACATAAAGAAGGGTTTGAACTTGTAAAGTCTAATACAGTTGGGGACAAAGATAGGACCTTTGCTTGTAAGTTTAAGAAGTATGACAATTAGACATAGTAGTGGAGTCAGGAGTATCCATAGAATTAGTGCAATAGAGACATCAATTACCCTCTTAATTATCTTGTAGAGCATCTTCCACGTATGTCTTCAATTTATACATAAAGATTGAAGCATCGAATTCCTGTGCATGTATCATACAGCTCTTTCTGTCATACTCCTCATCATCAAAATTCTTTAATATTTTTGCCAATGCTTTGTAATTATACTCATCAAAAAATACACCTGTCTTTGGTCTTGATTCAGATATGGTTTCTACTACACCACCATCTCTAAATGCAATGACTGGAGTACCTACCGCATTTGCTTCTACAGGTACAATGCCGAAGTCTTCGCCTCTTACTGGGAATATTAATGCTCTAGCCCTTTTCATTAAATTAACCTTTTCTTCTTCAGAAACAAAACCTAGAAAGCTAACTAAACCCTTAGCATTTAATTTCTTAACTAACTCATGCATTCTCTCTTCATCATTACCCTTACCAACAACTTTAAGTGGAACAGAGGCTTCTACACAAGCCCTAATAGCTAATTCAATACCCTTGTAAGTTTCAATACGACCAAGATACAGAAACCAATTCTCTCTCCTGTTTAAAGGTTTGCCTTCCTGCATCTGTGACACCTCAACAGGTGGATATATTACATCAGCATCTACATCGTAGTACTTCTTAATTCTTTTCTGTACAGTTTTAGAATTAGCAATCATATGATCTACTCTTTGTGCAGCTTTTCTATCCTTCTTTTTCCAATACTCCTCTAGGAAGGTGTCCATAAAGAAGGAGTATATCTTAAAGAAAAATCTGTTTAATCCTGTTAACTGATCTACCCTCTTTAAACTTCTATCTGACTTCTGCCAAAGAAATTTAGGTGGGGACATACAGCTATTTATATGCTTTTTCCCTTTAGGTGCTCTAGCAAACTTAGCAAATATTATCGAATGAGAAAGTACTCCATCAAATTTCTTAAAATTAAAACTCTTAAATGCTAGTGGGTGGAGTAAAAGGTAGAGGTATTTCAATTTCCATTTCCATGGGAAAAACCTTAGGAAAGATTGATGAACTTTAACACTAGGGAAATGCTTCTCTACAAACTCCATATCGCAGTAAGGAACAAAAAGCTCTGCATTAGGGAATGTCTTTAAAATATACTGTAGATGTTTTTCAGAACCTCCAAATTTGTAAAGGGGGTCTGTAACTACTGCCATCTTAAGTTGAGATGTAGCTAATTTCTGTTTATTACTCTGTTTCTTTCTCATGAATTTGTTTAAAATACTCTCTTAGGTTATCTAGAAACTTCTCCTCAGTAAACTCTCTTGCCCTATTGATTATCCTTTGAGCATTATACTCTTTTTTGTTGTAATCCTTAAGTAATACTGTTAACTCTTCATAATTTTTAAAGAATTTCCCACAAATATCCTCAAGGACTGTTTCAGTTACACCGCCCTCATCATATGCATATATTGATGTACCTTGAGCCATAGCTTCAACAGGTACTAAGCCAAAGTCTTCTACTCCACAAAAGAGTAACACTTTAGCCTGCTTGTAGAGTATTCTTACCTCTCTATCACTATCAAGAAATCCTAAGAAGTATATATTGTCATATCCCCTAGCTAATTTCTTCAAATATTTTTTATCTGGTCCTTCACCCACTATTACCAAATTCTCTCCTGTTTCTATACACGACTTTATAGCCCAATCAACTCTTTTGTAATCATAGAGTCTAGATACAACTAACACAAAATCTTCAGGTAGATTGTATTTACTCATTACATTCTGCCTATCCTTTTCACTAAATTGCTCAAAATATTTCTCTTCTATACCTGGATATATTACTTTAGAATTAACCCCATATCTTTTTTTAATTTTCTTTGATATGAATTTTGAATTAGCTATCCAGTAATCTACTCTAGGTACTAAACTCGTATCCCAAATTCTTAAATAGGTGTTTAATATTTTAGAGAGGGGTTTGTATATACCTTTGAATATACTAGCTCTTACATTTAGCTCGTTGTCCCAGAGTGATCTAGGTGGTGTCATTACCATAGCTATGTGCGTTTGTCCTATGTTGGATATAATGCCTCTTGCTGGTCCTGCAGATATGCTAATTAATGTGTCATATTTACTTAAATCTAAATTCTCATACGCTATTGGGTTTAATACCTTCAAATGTTTAGAAAATTTATATTTGAATGGAAACTTCTGTACAAAGGTTGTATATATGTTTTGTTTAATATCTAAGTGCTTATATTTCTCAGAATTGTAGAGTACTGTATATATATCAGCCTCAGGTATTAGTTTCAAAACAGAAAGCATTTCTCTATCTGCACCACCAAAAGCAGTCATCTGGTCAGCTATTATTGCGACACGTCCAAGTTCATATTGCATGGGTTATTATAGCTCAGGGAGGTCTTCAGGGTCTATATCCATATCTTCAAAGGTATTTTCTTCATCATCACTTTCATCAAGTGCAGATGTTAAATCAGATATATCTACTAAGTTCTCTGATTTTCTCTCATCGTTGTCTTCAAATATATCATCTAATTCCATTACCTCTTCTTCCGTAATTGTATTTTCATCATCGTCATTACCGTTAATTACATCTTCATCCTCTTCAGACATAATGATTATATTTGGTCCATCATCATCGTCATCGTCTTCTTCTTCATTTCTTTTAGCTTTTAAAGATTTTACTTTTTCAATTATCTCTTGAGCTTCTGAACCGAATTTCTCAACCACATCTATTACCCTCATATCCTTACCACATTTGTCACAGAACTCTATATGCTCTTTCTCATGACCACATTCTGGACAGGAATAGAATACAACATGAACACTTACTCTGGATGTTACCTTCTTGGATCTATTCTCTTTTTTTGAGTTTGCCATAGCTATAAGATTTAAACTATATGTTACTTAAAGGATAATGGATAAAACCATGGGGGTCAATAATCTTATAGTCCATACTATCTTACTCATATTTTGGATAGCAACACTTCTTATACTTCTTACCACTGCCACAAGGACAAGGGTCATTTCTTCCAACCTTCATACTCTTCTCTACTGTCTGCTGTTTATTAACTTTTCCAGGTCGATTATCATTCTTTACTAATTGTGGTTTCTGTGCCTGTATATTACTTGGTAAAGCTGGTGCATCTCTTTTAACTACTCTAACCTTAAAGAATCTATCCCTTACACTCTGATTAATACTATCAAACATCTTATCAAACATCTCAAAACCTTCATTCTTGTACTCAACCAATGGGTCTCTTTGTGCTAAGTTTCTAAGAGATATACCCTCCCTTAAATCAGCCATATTATCAAGATGCTCCATCCAATACCTATCAAATGATTGTAATATTAAAACCTTAGACAACTCTTTTAGAGCTCCCTGTGATATATCATGACTATGGATTACAAATGCCATGAGGATTAATTTCTTAACCTTTGTTAACTGCATAAGGTCATCCTCAGTATATTTCAACTTCTTTAGAGCTTTTTCATACAATTCTTCTGAAAGAAGATTCTTAATCTGTGTAACTAACTTACTCTCTTCCTCCTCATCAATTTTCATATCATCCTTTCTTTGAGAAGCAAAAAGATAGTCAGCGTATGAGAGTTGCTCTTTAAGTATCCATATCTCTAATGGTGTATATCCATAAGTAAATTCTGAGATTAATGGAATATCCCATGTACTATCTCTACTTAAACTAAATGCATCTAGTTGATCTTGTAGAGTTTCAATATCAATATCTTTAGCGAGTTTGAGATCTTTGATTGAATCGAAATCTCCATTCTCTCTCTCCTTCTTAGCAACCTTCAATATATTTGTCCTAAGTCCATATATGATATCTCTCTGTTGATTTAGTACATCATCGTACTCAACCAATCTTTTACGTATATCGTAGTTATGAGACTCTACTCTCTTTTGGGCATTTTCTATAGTTCTACCAAGTATACCCATAGAGATTGGTGTATCCTCCTCCAAGCCTACTTGAGACATTATCATCTGCATCCTCTCTCCACCAAATAGTCTCATTAATTCATCTTCAAAGGATATGTAAAATCTAGTTTCACCAGGGTCACCCTGTCTACCAGATCTACCTCTTAACTGATTATCAATTCTTCTAGACTCATGTCTTTCTGAACCTATTACATACAAACCACCTAAGTCAGTAACACCCTCTTCAAGTGCAATATCTGTACCTCTACCAGCCATATTGGTAGCTATGGTTACAGAACCCTTCTGACCAGCCTGAGCAACAATCTTAGCCTCTCTTTCGTGATACTTAGCATTCAATACCTCATGTGGGACTCCCTCCTTAGAGAGCATCTCAGAGAGTATCTCTGATTTCTCCACAGAGGTAGTTCCAAGTAGTACAGGTTGCTCTTTTTGGAAATGTTCTTTTACATCTTCTACTATAGCTTTAAACTTTGCATCTTGTGTTTTGTACACAACATCAGGATGATCAATTCTAATTACGGGGTTGTTAGTTGGGACAACTATAGTATCAAGTCCATATATGGATGCAAACTCCTCTGCTTCTGTAATAGCGGTAGCAGTCATACCAGACATATATGAGTACATTCTAAAGTAGTTCTGTAGTGTTATTGTAGCCATTGTTCTAGACTCTCTTTTAACCTCTACACCCTCTTTAGCCTCAATAGCTTGGTGAAGTCCTTCACTGTATCTTCTACCTGCCATTGCTCTACCGGTAAATTCATCAACGATAATTACCTCACCATTCTTAATCATATACTCCTCATCTCTTTGGTATAGCTCTTTAGCTTTAAGTGCATTATCAAGGTGATATGCAAACTGTGCATTCTCATATATATTCTCTACATTAAGCATCTTCTCTACTTGGTCCATACCTTGGTCTGTTAAAGATACTGCATTAGCTTTCTCATCTACAGTGTAATGTTTCTCTGGTTTAAGGTTGTTTACTAAAGAAGAAAACTGCGAATACATCTCATTGGAGTCTTGTGCACTAGTAGAAATGATTAAAGGAGTACGTGCTTCGTCGATAAGGATGGAGTCTGCCTCGTCCACTATAGCAAAATATCTAGGTCCTTGTACCCTATCATCAATATTTCTAACCATATTATCTCTAAGGTAGTCAAAACCAAACTCATTGTTAGTACCGTATACTACATCACAAGCATATGCTTCCTTCTTACTACACTCTATTAGATTTACACCAGACATATGGTCATACTTAAGCCTACCTGCTTTCTTAGCTTTCTCATCTCTTTCCTTAATCAATTCTTCTGCTTCTTCACCTTTTAGTTCTATAGCCTCTTCGTCTGATATATATCTGTACTGTTGTCCAGAACCTATAGCAGATACAGTAATTCCTAGAGAACCTAGTATATGTCCATTCCACTCTGCATCTCTTTTAGCAAGGTAGTCGTTAACAGTAACTAAGTGAGCTCCTCTTCCTGTTAGTGAGTAAAGATAGAGTGGCATATTAGCTGCCAAAGTTTTACCTTCACCCGTAAATAGCTCAGCTATTTTGTTATCAAACAGTACATATGCAGCTAATATCTGCACATCGAAGTGTCTGTGATTAGCTACCCTTTTAGATGCTTCTCTTACAGTAGCAAATGCGTCTGGAAGTATTTCATACAATCGAGCTTTTTCTTCTGCGAGTACTCTTTCTAATTCCACTTCGTTAAGTGTCTTAAACTGTTCTCTAGCATTATCTAGATCTACACCTATCTTCTCTCTAAATTCTTTAGTTTTTTCAGTTAGCTGTTTGTCAGAGAGTTTAGTATACTCATCTTCCAGATCGTTAATTTGATCTACTATTGGTTGTATTTTTTGTAATTGCTTTTCGTTTGAATCGAAAAGGTTGTCTAAAAATTTGAACATGGATAGATTATATCACAGCTAAAGGTAGGGCTAAATTGTATATTTCACTTAAACTTCATCATATCCCCAGAAGCTAACTAGGTTGAAATCGATTAGCTGTTTACTGTTAAGATAGCTGTTAAGCTCTTTAACTTCGTCTAATAAATTTTTCTTTAACTTTATTCCTGCATCTTTTGATAATTCAGGCTTCTTGGCTTTCTTAAAGAAGAATTTCTCAAAGAAAGAATTAAGCAAGGAGTAGAACTTTACTGGAACAAGTTTTCTAATAATATCCCATACGAACGAGTGTTTAAGTCTATTAAAAAGTCCACCAAACCTTAATGTTTTACTTTGGTTTTTCTTTACACCAAAATCTGGAGAGAAATCTTTATCTTCTACTTCTAAGAATTCAAGAATTTCTTTGTATACTCTTTCTTGGTCTTGGATAATTTGTTTTAAAAATACAATCTTTACCTTATCATTTCTAAATAGGTCTACATACCTCTTAATCTGCTCTTTATACTTCACCCATTCAGAGTAGTATAGATAGGAAGGGGTGGAGATCTTTTCAGGTATCTGCTTCCCTTTCTTTCGCATTTTCTCAAGTTCAAGAGCTTTAAGGAAATCTTCTTCTGTTTCATTTAAAGCGTGTAGACTATCAAAGTGTAATGACCTTAGAAAAGAAACCGGCTCTCTAAGGAAAATAATAATCTTAGCTTCTGAGTTATACTCATAGATATTCTTGGCTGCTTCTTTGGAATAGGTGTAGTGAGGAGAACAATCTCCTAGGATTTGACCCTCTTTGGCATCCTCATATAGCTGATGATATTTATCAAGTGTACGTATAGGGTAGTTAACTTGCTTTCCATGGTACTCGTCACTCTCTTTATGAAAATCTGTACAGAAAAATTTGGGTTCTTTGTAATCTGGGACATAGATTTCAGGATGCTGTTTGGGTAGACCATAGAAGGTTGTAGTGCCACTCTTTAAGTTCCCTGCTAAAAAGAAATCTACTTTTCTCATTTCTCAATGCCCACATTCTTTAAATAGTTAACTATATTCTTACTGGGACTAACACTCTTAAACAGGGGTTGTCTTCTGTAATTACTGTAATTCTCTACAAAGTCATCAATAACATCTTTATCAAATTTAGAAAGTACTACATTCTCATCTAGACCTTCCTTCCTCTCAGTTTCTTCTCTAAAGAGTATAGTAGGTACTCCAAGATAGCTTAACTCTTCTTGATTACTTCCCCCGTCTGTAATTACAAACTCTGCCCTATTACATGCATTAATCCAATCAATAAAACCAAACCTCTCATGCAATATAATTCTTGGATTTTGATCTAATTCTTCATACAACTTTAAGTCCTTTAATCTCTCTCTTGTAGTTGGATGAAGTGTAACAACCAATTTAATCTTCTCTGATATCTCTTTGAGGTAGGGGATGATAGTTTCTGTAAATCTCTTTTTATAAATATTCTCATACCTATGGATAGATACTAATGCATATGGTTCGTTTTGAAAACTGAAGTTAGTTTGCTGATTACTCTTAACTGCAAATTTAACACCTTCCAACATTGTATTTGCACCAATGTTTATCTTTTCCCCTTTAAATCTTTTTAAGTTTTTGAGACTCCATTCATCAGGACAAAAATATATATTAGACAACGAGAACGTAATCAATCTAGATATTTCCTCAGGGAATGGATCAAATATGTTGTAAGATCTTAATCCAGACTCTACATGAGCAACTTTACAACCTGCCATACGACCCATTAAAGCTCCTAACCATGCTGTAAATGTATCACCATGGGTTAAAACTATACCTTTCTCTGGGATATATGTCTTTGCTTTAAATAGAGATTTAAATAACATATCTAAAGTCCATTTTATACCCTTGGATATGGTATTAGATTCATCCCCCTCATATACAACAACATCTGGTGTTCTCAAATCATATACATCTAATATCTCTTGTATATTTTCCCTATGTTGCACTGTATATATGAGAGTATATTCAACACCTTGCTGTTTCATTTCATACATCACTGGAGCCATTTTTATAAACTGAGCTCTGGTACCGAGAATCAAATAAATTTTTGGATGAGTATTGTTCATGTATTTCTTAGTCAATTAATTCCCCCCTCTCTTTTTATTCAGTGCTTTTTGGAATTGTATTCTTGTTTTTCAAATTAGCAGATAGCCTTAAATACGATATGCTGCCAATTATGAATGTATTAATAAGAGCTATAGCTCTAACAATCAATGATCCTAAAAGAATTATATCAGAATCTAACCCTATTATCTGTGAAGAAAACATATATACTCCCTCCTTTATACCAATACTATCCGGAGTAATATTAACAAAGGTTGTGATAATTCCTATTGAGGTCATATATAGAGACTCAAAGAAACCTAAGTTCACACCTAAACCTTTGTATACAAAGATAAACTGAAGAGATGAAAGTATAAGTATGCATATCGAGAGAAGAATAAAGAGTGGAAATTTTTTTCTTTCATCCTTAATCCTCTTCCAACCCTCTAAAATACTCTCTATCCATCTTAGTACCTTACTATCCTTTCTATTCTTAATCTTTGGATCAACAACTAGAAGTATTAACATACCGATAAGTAGCAATAAGAGAAAGGATAGGATGATGTAGTTAATACGATTGTAGGTTAGAGAGATATAGAAGAGAGATATAAGTCCGATAATTGAATTACTTATAAAGCTTACTACATAAAAACCCGCTATTGTAGATATATACTTTGTATACGGAAGTTTGTAGACCTCTTTAAGAAAGTATCCTCTAAATACTGCACCTCCTTCTGATACCAATTTATTTAAGAAAGCATTGGAGTATTGAAGCTGTAAAGACTGTTTAAAAGGTATAGAGATTTTTAAAATACCAATTACTAACATATTGACCAGTGCAGTAACTGCAATCACTAATACTTGAAGTACAAGGATATAGAGAATGTATTTAATCTCTAGGTTTCTTAAAGAAGAGAATATATCCCTATTATTATATAGATAGTAACCCATCAAAAAGATTACTATGATTGTTAGAATATTGGTTAGAGTTTTTCTATGTTTTTTTAGGAATTTGAGTATTGAGTCCATCTTGTATCTATTTAACTTACTATTTCTACCATGATTATACTACATCTTAATACTATTTAATCTCCTATTCATCTTTCTTTTTGATAATGGAGTATGAAATTACTAAAAGTTTTACTACTCTTTCTCTCTCCAATATATGCTCATACAGATGTAGATGTATATGTAGGCAATCCAGTAAACATACAATGGCAAGAGTATGGAGATGAGTATGAGTATATGGTTGAGATATATCAACTTAAGGATAGTACAGAGAGTTTAATATATACCTCTGATTGGATATTAGAGAACAGTATAGAGGTAGAGATAGATGAAGAGTCTTCCTATCTTTGGAAGGTACATATCAAAGAATTAGATAAAATATGTGATGATGATTATCAATGTTTCAATGTAGAGTCTGGATATTTTGATTTCTACTTCCCAGAGGTACCTGAAGAATCAGAAAATTCTATTGATGATGATATAATTGAAGAGCCCATTGTTGTTAAGGAAGAAGAAGAGAAGATAGAGATTAAACCTACAATAGAACCTAAACCAATACAGAAGAAAGAGGTTCTAGGAACTACAGATACAACAGAGAAATATATTCCTAAAGAAGAGTTTGAAGAACCAGAGAAGGTAAAAGAGGTTAAGGCAGTAGAGGAATTTAAAAAAGAGCAGGAGATAAAAAGTAACTACTGTGAATATATTTACAATGTAAATAAGAAAGAGTTTCGTTTAATAGATTGTGATATAGAAAAGCCTAAGATTACATCATCCACCTACTCTACATACAATGATATGAATATTGTAAATAGTAAGGGTACATATACAGACTCAGTAAAGATATATATTAAGAATGCTGTATGTAAAAATTTTGATATATTTAATCCTAAGACCTGGTTTGGTTGTGATGAAGTAGTAACAAGCACAGATGAGTATGATATTAAACTAAACCATGAGGTGTATTTTTTTAATAACAGGGTAATATCCCCCTCTAGCTATATATTTAAAGATAAGGAGTTTGAAATAGCGGGGATATACAGTACCCTACCTTCAGATCTAATATTCAAAGCTTACTTCTCTTTAAAGCATAGAGGTAATTGGTTAGATCAAGAGCTGGCCCTAAAGATGCCTACCACTTTTAAGAAGATAGAGGATGGGGGTAATAGTAGTAATGGTATATACTCCTTCCCTTTCTCTAAAATTGTATATGTAAATCAGTGGCATGGTTGTACTGCCTATCAATGTCCTCATAAGGGTATAGATTTTGCAGTAGCTAAGGAGAAGATATATGCAAGTGGTAGTGGTACTGTAGTAGCTAAGGGATATGATACTTACTACGGTGAGTGTAATAGCGGAGGTAACTATCTCTTAGTTAAGTATGATAGTGGTCATCATATGTCATATATGCACTTAGAGAAGACGTATGTGAAAGATGGTCAGAGAGTTAAAGAGGGTGATTTACTCGCACTTAGTGGTAATACAGGTTCTAGTAATTGCCAACCTTTAGGCTATCATCTTCACTTTGAGTTAAGAGAAAAGCGTAGTCAGAGTACACATATAGATCCTGTGCCTTTTATTGATGTTAATTGGAGCTTAGTAAAAACAAACAAGAGCAATATATATCCTAAGAGGTTAAGTGGTGATAATCCACATCCAAGTTACTAACTTTATTTATGAATACAATGGAGAGTTTAATAGTTACAATCCTATTCTTTTTAGTTAAGATTAATCTTTTAGATGTAGAGAAGTATAGGTTGGATATTGAACCAATAGCTCCTGTGTATTGGATAGATAGTGAGAGAGTGTTTGTGAATGAAAAAGGAAAATCTTTTATCTATGACGTTATTAATAGAGATATTGCTGAGGAGTATGATAGAGAGATAAATGAGATATTAGGATATGATAATGGTTTGTATAGATGTTTTTGGGAGAATAGAGAGAGGCAAACTGTAGATGAGTACTCTACTCACTTAACAGTAGAAAAAGAAAGTGAAGATATTATTTATGATATTGAACTTAAACCTACTGTAGAGGTTGTTGAGTGTAGTAAAAGACCAATTCTTAGAACTGTATTTCCTATTGAAGAGAGGTACTATGTATTTGACAAAGAGCTATTTGAGGTGCAGGAGTATAATGGGGATATACTATCTACTGACTACAAGAAGATGTTAAGTATAGATGATTTAGGGAATTATTGGGTTACAGAGTTTTTAATAAATTGGTAGGTTTCACTAGCAGTTTTTTCCCAACTAAACATCTTAGCTCTATTAAGGCCCCTCTTTATTATCTCTTCTCTGTACTCTTTATCTTTATATACCCTATACATAGCTTCACCCTCTTGTTCCTCATTCTTTCCATCTACTAATATACCAGCTCCATTAAGTACCTCTGGATAGCAAGAACCATTATGAGCTATTACAGCAGTACCTGCTTTCATTCCCTCTACTAGAGATATACCGAATCCTTCGTATAGTGAGAGATGTAACATAGCTATTGAATTAGATAGTAGTTGTTGAGCTTGGTTATCTTCATAGAAACCAGTGAGGACTACTTTGTTCTCTAACCCTTTATACTTAATATACTCTCTAAACTCTCTAGCTTGTTGATTATCTTTAACAAAATTCCCACCTGCAATAACTAAATATGGTGCATTATCAATTGAATTTAATCTCTCTAGTAAATTCGCATATCCATCTACTACCCCTTTAGAGTTTTTGTTTTTGTATACAGTACCACCCATATATATGTAATATCCTTTCTGTCTGTAATCCTTAGGTAGTTTTTCATCCCAATTGGGATTGGTTCCTTCTAGTTCTGCATCAAGGTATATAACTTTAATCTTGTTTGGATTATACTTGGGATAGTATTTAAGATAGTCTTGTTTGGTACATTCACTGTTTACTACAATACTTTTACATTTTTTAGATTTGTTTAGTTCTAACCAGTAGAGCTGTTTTTTTATAGAGTTTTTTAGTTTATTTCCTTCTGAGTATATGTTAAATATTGGTAGTATCATGTCATGTACCATGAGTATGGTTGGTAGGGTGTTAGATGGTATTCCTGCCCAGAAGTATGGACAGAAATATACAGATTTGTCTGTTTTAATCTTTTTAATATTTGGTAGGTATTGGGTATAAAACCAGAGTTTGTTTAGGTAATCTGATTTTCTTAGTTTCCCTATTCTTACTATCTCTACATTTGAAGGTTTGTTTTCTAATATCTCATCTAGTGTACTTGGGGCATTAAAGAGTAGTAAAGAGAATTTTGTTTCTGGATGTTTGATAATGTTTTTTACTACATTTTTAGTGTATACACCTATACCGTGGTGTTTGAATTGGTTTTGGGTTGTAGTACAGTCTAGGATGATATGCATCTAATTAATGATATCATATTAAGAATTATTGTAATAAAGATATATGATATACGTTTTAATAAATTAAGCAACAAAACATGACATTATCAATAGTACATGGTGGACCAAAAAATGGTACCCTTAAAATAGCTAAGAACTTAATTAATAAATACAAAGAAATTTAATTTATAC
>WOZL01000050.1 GCA_011620305.1 Candidatus Dojkabacteria bacterium
GATTTAACTCATACTGAAAAGCTATAGCCTGCTCTAAACCCGTAGACCAATTTATTTCAGACATATTGTTGTCTGTAACATTACCCTCCTCATACTTTTAGGCTAAATAGTAAAGAACACCCTCATTACTTTCTGATTGTTCTCCATTATCAGGAGTTCCTGCATATGACATAATAGTAAATAGTATAAGACGAAATGATGCCAAGAGGCAAGTATAGAAATCTAATCAATAAAACTGTTAAAGCTAATATTCTCACCCCTTATATATGATCCTCCCTTAAGTCCTAGAATTCTACTATTAATAGCCTGCTTAATCTCAAAGAACCTGTTTAGATCTTCTTCAGATTCGGGATTTAAATCAAAACCATTAATTATCTTCTCCTCTAAATCACTAGGCTCGTCATAGCTAGGCCTAATATCATTTAACTCTTTCTTAAACACACCCATAGCTAAACTATTAATGCTAAACAACTCAAATGCATCAAACTTACTCTCAAAATCTCCCTCTGTATTCTGTATCTCTCCCTCTATTTTAGTAAATGTAATATATTAAGAAGCGCAAGTATTCAATAAGCCGGATTCTGTATAACGATGGTTATCTATCTATGCGGTCAAACCTTGCTCCAGGAAGGGGTTACCACGCGATGCTGTATTACTACAACACCCGGTAGTCTCTTACACTACCATTTCACCCTTATCCCACCAACTATAAGTTAGCGGGACGGTATATCTTTCTGTTGCCCTTTTCTCCATGAGATTACTCCCATCCAACTCTCGTTGGTTCCACTTACGGAGTCCGGACTTTCCTCACCTATTATCTAGGCGCAACCATCTAGAATACTTGCGCAACGTATTATACCATTATTTCTTACCCTTTTTCCTCTTCTTAATAATAAGGAGTACTATAGCTAAAGGTATAAGTATAACTGGAGAGAATACAATCACCCAGATTAACATGTCTACTATACCAATACCAAAGTCTACTAAAGCTGAAAAAGCACTCTTAACAACACCAAAAGGCTCCCACTTCTCATCCTTAACCTCCTTACCAACATCACTCAAAGAGAGATTAACTGTTAGATATGAGTAATCAACCTGATTATCTAAATACTTAATCTGACCCTCTAAAACCTCTATCTGAGATCTAGTACTAGAAAGTTGGTTAAACACTGCTAATGTATCCTCTACTGTATCTGCAGTTTCAAGTATCTTAACTAACTGAGTCTCAGTAGCCTTTAAATTCTTCAATCTAGATTGCAAATCAGTATACTCTTGGGTAACATCATCGGTATAGTAAGAGGCATAATCAACCTCACCCTCTATATCCTTTACTTCTTCAAAGAGATCCTCAAAATACTTTACAGGCACCTTAAGAGTAATTGAAATGGACTTATTATTACCAACCCCACTCTCATTACTACTAACAACAGAACCGTTGTAGTTATCCAAAATATCCAAAACCTTATCGTTAGCTTCCTCTAAACTTTCTACTGTTAAGTTTATACTCCCACTCTTTCTAATCTTACTCTCCATGTTAGCCTCGTCGTAGTTAAGGGAGTCTAGCTCCATACCCCTATCTATACCAGCTTCAGGATATCCATACGATTGCTCATATGTAGGAGCTGTTCCAATACTGTAATCTAAGTCCTCAACGGATTTAGTTAAATAACTCCTAGAAGAGAATAGTAGGTATATACCTACCAATCCAACTAAAACAAAACCAACAACAGAAGATATTATAATAATCTTCTTTTTCTTATCAGATAAATCCATAGAAATAATTAGTTAATTTAATATCTAATTGTATAGCATATATCGTGGGAAAAAAAGAGAGGGGATAAACCCCTCTTTTGAACTCTATCTTTTTGAGAACTGTGGTTTCTTTCTAGCCTTCCTGTGATGATATTTCTTTCTCTCAACAGCTCTAGGATCTCTAGTTACTAAGTCAGCCTGTCTTAATGCTGGCTTTAATTCTTCGTCCATCTCATACAAAGCTCTAGCTAAACCTAACTGTACAGAATCAATCTGACCAGTAGTACCACCACCACTAACCTTAGCAGTGAAGTAATACTTACCTCTAAGTTCTACAGTATCCAATGGCTTCATAATCTTTCTCTGAGCGTTAGGAACACCATGAAAATATTCCTCTATAGGCATACCATTAACAGTAGAAGCCTCATCACCCTTATAGATTCTAACTCTACATGTAGATGTTTTTCTTCTTCCTATTCCTTCAATATATTTTTTCTTAGCCACTTATATTCTGATTATAATTTATACTCTTGAGGTTTCTGAGCCTCATGCTTATGCTCTGAGCCCTTATATACAAAAAGTCTACTCATTCTACCATCTCTAAGCTTGTTCTTAGGTAGCATATTTTTAACTGCAAGATCGATAATCTTAGTAGAATCTTTCTTTAACTGTTCATCAAACCTAATCTCCTTTAGCGCACCTGGATAACCACTATGTCTTCTATACATCTTCTTCTTCTCTTTACCTCTGGTTAACTTTATCTCATCACTGTTAAGGACAATAACGAAATCTCCACAATCAACATTAGGTACTATCTCAGGTTTACTTTTACCAATTAACAAAGAGGCTATCTGTGTAGCTGCTCGACCAAGAATCTGGTCCTTAACATCTACTACATACCACTTTCTTTCAATATCTTCTTTTTTTGTCCACTGCGTTTTATATTCCATATTCTAAAATGTAAAAATTATAATCCTGCTCTAGTTCTAACCCTCTCAGATGATTTTCTCTTAGACTTACTCTGCTTACCACTTGCAACTTTCTTCGGCTCTCTTGCTTCAATATCCTTATTAGGTATTCTTCCCTTCTTTGACTCTTTTACAGGAGTCTCTTTCTCATCCTTTTCTTTCTTAGCAACTTTTCTTTTTCTCTTACCTTCAAATCCAATTAATTCTACCCTTGAGACTTCAGCATTATCACCAGATCTAAATCCGACCTTTACTATTCTAACTCCATGGTCTTCATTTTGTGCATATTTAATTGCCTTTTCCATTAAATCTTTCTTACCTAGATACTTCTTTAATTCTCTTCTATCAGAAACTGATATCTCTTTTTTATCAATCTTGGATAGTAAAGATTGTGCTGCAGCTTTAGTAGCTTTAGCTTTTCTAGTAGTAGTCGTTATTATTCCATGAGTAAAT
>WOZL01000013.1 GCA_011620305.1 Candidatus Dojkabacteria bacterium
ATTAAGACCCTCATAACCTGTATCATTTCTAACAATCTTACCCTGCAAATTAATCTTATCAGAAGTTTGTGCGTAAGTAATATCTGATAGTAAAATTCCAAGTGATAATGTTAAAAAAAGGGAAATAAATATGAAAAAAACTATTCTGTTTTTAAGTCTTTTTGGGCAGTTTAATCGACTCATACAGTGCTTTTAATAAACAGAGTTTTAATATAATGATCACAAAGACTACTCTGTGTATTAAAATAGTACAGCAAAAACTAGCTATAATCAAGCGTTTTACACGATAATTGGGTACCTTGTAGTTTCTACAAAACAATGTTCACAATTTTATCTTCAATATATATGAATCTCTTAATATTTTTTCCTTTAATAAAAGCACTTATTTTATCATCCTCAAGTACTTTTTCCTTAACTTTTTTCTCTGTTGCTCCTTTCTCAATCTCTACCCTACCCCTAACTCTGCCATTTATTTGTACTGGAATTTCTAAAATATCCTCTACCAACATACTCTCATCAATCTCAGGCCACTCATTTTCCATAACTGAATTTTTATGACCCGTAATAGCCCATAACTCTTCAGAAAGATGTGGCATAATTGGAGTTGATATGGTTATCAATCTCTCTATCTGATCTTTACTAAACTTTCTGTCATTGTAGTTATTATAGAATCCCATAAATGCTGCTACAGCAGTATTAAACTTCCAGTCTAGAATTCCTCTCTCTATCCTATCTACGAGTTTATTTACAGCAACCTCTGTATCTTTTTCACTCTCTCCTGCACTAACCCAAGCTTGTTGTATAAAGGCAAACCAACGTTTTACAAACTTATCTACACCCTGTATTGTTCTAGTATTCCAAAGTACATCACCCTCATATGGACCCATGAACATAAGGTACGCCCTTGTTACATCAGCTCCATATTCATTTATCAATTTATCAGGATTAATTACATTACCCAATGACTTAGACATCTTTCTCCCATCCTCACCTAATACATTACCGTGTATTGTCCTTTTCTGATAAGGTTCTGGATCACTTACTACACCTATGTCATAAAGAAATTTATGCCAAAATCTAGAGTAAAGTAAGTGTAGTGTAATATGTTCAGAGCCTCCTTCATAGTGGTCTACCCTCATCCAATAGTCTGTTAGTTCTTTACTAGCAAGCTCTTTATCATTATCAGGGTCACAGTACCTTAAGAAATACCAACTAGAACCAGCCCAGTTAGGCATTGTATTTGTTTCTCTCTCTGCCGGTCCACCACATTTCGGACAGGTAGTATTAACCCACTCATCTATATTTGCTAGTGGAGATCTACCATCATCAGATGGTTCATACTCAGTAACCACTGGTAATTCTAATGGTAACTCTTCCTCTGGTAGAGGTACTACACCACATTTCTCACAATGAACAATTGGAATTGGCTCTCCCCAGTATCTCTGCCTAGAAAATATCCAATCTTGAAGATGATATCTAGTAACTACCTCTCCTATACCCTCTTCTTCAATATATTCACCAACTTTCACTCTAGCACCTTGAGTGCTAAGACCGTTCATAAAGTCCGAGTTATAGACCTCCCCTTCATCTTCATACACCTCATCTACTGATGTAATGTCAAATCTATCTCCATTCTTACTTTCTATTACCCTAATTACAGGTAAATCAAACTTTTGAGCAAATTCAAAATCTCTTCTATCATGTGCAGGTACTCCTACCACCATACCAGTACCAACTGTTGTTAATACAAAGTCAGTTGCATATATTGGCATTCGAGAACTGGTTATGCTATTTATGGCATATAAGCCTGTGAAGGCACCCGTTTTCTCTCTTGTCTCATCTAGTCTCTCTATCTCTGATCTCTTCTTTGCCTGCTCTATATACTCCCTTACTTCTTCCCTATTTTCCTCTGGCATCTTATCCATCAACCTCTTTAATATCTCATGCTCAGGTGCAACTACTACAAATGTAGCCCCAAATTGAGTATCTGGGCGTGTAGTAGATACCCTTACAGTCTCATCTGTACCCTCTATTTGATAGTCTATATCATACCAGGTCTTTCTTCCTATCCAATTCCTTTGAAGTGCCTTAACACTATCAAGATACTCTACCTTATCTAAATCATCTATTAGCCTATCTGCATACTCCGTAATCTTTAATACCCACTGTTTAAGTTTCTTTTGTTCTACAGGTGTACCACATCTTTCGTGCTTACCATCTATAACCTCTTCATTAGCACAACCCGTTTTACATTTCGGACACCAGTTAATGGGCATATCTGCCATATATGCTAAGCCGTGTTCATAAAGTTTTAGGAATATCCATTGTGTCCATTTGTAGTAATCAGGATCTGTAGTATTTACTTCTCTATCCCAATCAAATGTTAAGCCTAGCGATTTAAGCTGTTTTCTAAAGTTATCAATATTCTCTTTAGTTATCTCTTGTGGCGGTCTTTTTACTTTAAGAGCGTAGTTCTCTGTAGGTAATCCAAATGCATCCCACCCTATTGGAAACAGCACATTTTGCCCTTTCATTCTTCTTAACCTTACTACTGCATCAGCCATAGAGTAGTTTCTGGTATGCCCTATATGCATTCCTGGGCCTGATGGATATGGAAATTCCACTAATTGATAGAACTTTTCTTTATCCTTAAGTAGGTCTTGAGCTTTATATCTCATATTAGAGAACCACTTCTCTTGCCATTTGGATTCAAAGTCCTTGGGGTTGTACTGTTTACTCATATCTACCCTACTTAATATATTAATTATGTCCTATTTTACATAAAAAGCTTTAGAAAGGGAAGTTTGTAAAGATGTCACATTGGTATGAAACAATATTTGTACTGTATACAATATTTTATAGCTATTGAGAAATGACAAAATCTAGGAAATTCTCTCTATCTATTACTTTGAACTCTGAACTATCATACTCCTCTATCCACTCTTTGGGTGCTTTTACATCCTTATGATTCCATTTAAATTCATATCCATATAGCTTCCCTCCTCTTTCCTCTATTAGATCTATCTCTTTTTGATCGTATGTCCTCCAGAAATAGTAATTAACTGATAGTTTGTTGTATGAGTTCTTTTTCA
>WOZL01000083.1 GCA_011620305.1 Candidatus Dojkabacteria bacterium
AGAGGTTAAGGCAGGCCATCCTGTAATACTATTTTGGTACAACGGATTTACTACGCCTGCTGAGGCTTTTGATTTAGAAGGTGGTTACACAGGCTATCACGGTATGCACTCAGAAGTTGTAGTAGGTTTTGTAGGAAAGGTAGACTCTCCTTCAAAGATCATATTAAACGATCCATGGAGAGGGCGAAGATATCTAACCATAGGGACATTTAATAGCCTGTGGAGCTACTTAGGTAATACAGCTATAGTAGTATATTAGAGAAAAAAGGAAATAAAAGGCTATTCAAAAATATTAAGAGTCTAAATGCTCTTTGGCATATGCAGTAAGATTCTTTCTTTTTGACCAACTCCTCTGAGTCTGTGTTAGAAGTTTTTTTCTTAATCTAATACTTTTAGGTGTTACTTCAATAAGTTCATCGTTGTTAATAAAGGAGAGTGCAAACTCTATACTTAAAGGTAAGGTAGCTTTTAGGTTTATTTCTGTAACCTCTGCATGTGACATACGTACATTTGTCTTCTTTCTTGCTTTACAGGGATTTACTTCAATATCGCCTTCATGATTGTTTATACCAATTATCATACCTTCATATACCTTTGTAGAGCCTTTTATAAATAGTTTTCCCCTTTCTTGAATTGAGGTAAGTGCATAGTCTAATGATGTACCTGTTTCCATAGAGATTATTACACCTTTTCTAAATAGCTCATCCTGTTTTGTATAGGGTACATATTTTTTAATATAGCTATTTATTAAAGCAGTACCTTTAGTGGAATTTGTAATTACTCTATGTAATCCAATTAAATTTCTAGTTAATATCTCATATGTAAATGTACTGTTGCCATTATTAGACTCTATGTTAATCAAAGAGCCTTTCCTTTCACTAACCTCTTGGGTTATTACACTTAAATATTCATCAGCAGCAATAATTATTAACTCTTCTAAAGGCTCAGATACTACACCATCTATCTCTTGTAGTATTATTTCTGGCTTACTTAGTTGGAATTCATATCCCTCTCTTCTGAGCTGCTCTACTAGAATAGAGAGTTGTAACTCTCCTCTACCAGATACATAGTGGCAGTTTTCGCTCTCACTGTATATATCTAGACCTACATTAAGATTCTTCTCTTGTTCTAATCTTTGAGCTAACTGTTTAGCAGTTATATATTCTCCCTCTTTACCTGCCAAGGGAGAGGTATTTGATTGAAATTTTACTCTAACAGTAGGGGGAGTAATATCTATCTCTGGTAGGACCTCTTCTTTTTCAAGTGAACAAACTGTTGCTCCAATATTTAATGATTCTACACCTGCTATTGCTACTATATCTCCAACAGAGGCTGTTTCTATAGCTTCCCAAGATAGACCATTTTTTGTAAAAAGTCCTCTTACTCTACCCTGTGTTCTTTTAATTTCTCCATCTTTATCTTCACTAAGTACAACAATGGGATCATCAATTTTTATCTTTCCTCTTTTAATCTTTCCAATTAGATATCTACCAAGATGAGAGTCATATTCTAAAGAAGTAATTTGCATTTGAAATGGACCTTCTAGATCTCCTTCAGGAGCAGGCATATTGTCTACAATTTCATCAAGTACAGGGAATATATCTCCTGTGGTGGTGTTAGCTTCTGTTAAATCTCCTTTGGGTATTTCGTTAAAGATTTTCCCTTCTCTGGATATGCCGTAGAGGACTGGAAATTCTAATTGAGAAGGGTCTGTAGCTAATTCTAAGAAAAGGTCTTGTATTTTATTTAACGTTTTATCACAATCAGCAAGTTTCTTGTCTATTTTGTTAATAACGACGATTATTTTAAGACCAAGAGAGAGAGCTTTTTTGAGAACAAACTTTGTTTGAGGCATTACTCCCTCTTGAGCGTCTACTAAGAGAAGGCAGCTATCGGCCATATTTAAAGTTCTCTCTACCTCTCCACCAAAGTCAGCATGTCCAGGTGTATCAATTATATTTATCTTTGTATCTCTGTAGTATATTGATATATTCTTAGCATTTATTGTTATACCTTTCTCCTTTTCTAAATCTCCAGTATCAAGAATTCTTTCTTGTGTCATTTCCTCTTGGTTTTCTCTAAAGAGGTGGGTTTGTTTCATAAGGGCATCAACTAAGGTTGTTTTCCCATGATCAACATGGGCTATTATTGCTACATTTCTTATATTTTCCTGTTTTATATTTTCTTCCATTCCAGCGTTGATTCTATCACAAATACGCATGTATAGTTAGTTTTTTATACATTAGTTTTGTATAATGACTAAACCTAAATTTGTTTATATTAAAAACTGTGCTTAAAAAGAGACTTAATATTCATCACCTCATACTTGGAATAATAGTAGCTGTTTTTTTAGGTATGACACTGTACTTAGCATTTAATATAAAGATGGGAGTCTCTTCTGACTCTTGGTATCATTTAAGAGTATCTCAGAAATATTCAGAAACCTTTGGTATACCTGAAAATGGTCCAGACACATATGAGTGGAGAGATATCTCTCATCAGCCTTATCTCTTCTTTTGGATTAATGGAAGAGTATTAAACTTAAATGAGGTTACCTTTGAGTTCAATGAGGCTATACTTCTAAGGGTTATTAATGTTTTATATTCATTAGGAACTCTGTTAGGTGTATATCTTCTTAGTAAAGAATTCTTTGAAAAGAAATTGCTAAGATTATTACCTGTTTTTCTTTTAAGCAATTCTTTGATGTTTGTAGTGCTATCTAGCTCTATTAACTATGATAACTTAGCTAACCTATTTGCAGTTTTCTCCTTACTCTATTTTGTAAGAGCTATTAAAAAGAAGGGCGATTGGAAAAACATATTTCTTATGTTAATAGCTCTTAGTTTGGGGTCATTAACTAAATACACGATATTACCCTTAGCTTTTGTATTGGTCGTGCTTATGAGTATCTATATTTACAAGAATTGGGGAGTTTACCAAAGAGAGTTTAAAGGTAAAGTCCTTTATTTAATAATTCCTTTAGTAATATTACTTGGTATGAACTTTAGTGTATATGGAATGAATTTAATTAAATTCCAATCTTTAACGCCTAGTTGTTTAGATGTTATGACCTACGAGCAATGTCTACGTAA
>WOZL01000066.1 GCA_011620305.1 Candidatus Dojkabacteria bacterium
GAACGAGAAGCCTAATAATTTCTTCTATGTATTTCTCTTCATTAAAGTTCTTAATTACATATTCAGGACATATATATATTTCACCAAAAGTATCATCGAAATCTATATTAAAGGATAACACGTCTGTAACTTCATTTTTTTGCCTATACTCTTTGTTAAGCTCTTTTATTTTACCTTCATCTACAAATATCACATTAACTTTTTTAACAAAAGAGAACTCCTTGTTAAGAAGCTTAATCAGTTTATTTATATCAATTGGGAATTCTTCTAACTTTTCTTTATTAAAAACCGTTATCATTATTCAAGCATTGACTGGACAATATTCTTTACAGTATTTCCATCTGCTTTACCTTCCAGTTCTTTCATTACAGCACCCATTACTTTACCCATATCTCTCATATCTTGAGCTCCTGTTTCTACAATCTTTTTCTCAACCACTTTTTTAATATTCTCATCGCTCATTAGTTTAGGCAAATATGATTGGATTATCTCTAAATCAGACTTCTCTCTCTTAACTAAATCATCTCTACCCATTTTTTTATACTGTTCTATGGAATCTTCTATCTTTTTTGTTTCTTTCCTGAGTATTTTCTCAACATCTTTATCAGTTAAATCCTTGTCTGATTCTATTTGAGCGTTTTTAATATTAGCTACAACCATCTTAAGAATCTGGCTTTTCTCTTTATCCCCTGATTTAAGTGCTGTTAGCATATCTTTTCTAAGTTTCTCTAAAAGAGTCATTATAAAAAGCTAGTAGAAATTATTTAGCTCTTCGTGCAGCAGTTCTTCTTCTGCGCTTCTGTTTAGCCCACTCTCTTCTTTTCTCTATCGCTAATTCAGATTTCTTAATTCTGTATACCTTGTTTCGGTATGTTTCTAAGATTTTTTCTCTTAGGACTTCTCTATGTAATCTTTTTAGAGCGCTATCTATATTTTCGTTAGCATGTACTATTACTGCCATTTTTACCTCCTTAATGTTATTAGACGGTTGGATTATATCATATCCTATTTATCTTTGACCACCTTTCTCTCAAAATTTTTCATTCTTCTATCAGACATTTGTTCTTTAAATGAGTAGTTTAGCTTTATCATCCCCTCTGTTATATTAGGCCAACTAATCCCTATGAGTATAAGTATTACACCAAAGAGGATTTTCCCCATTACAGTATCAAATATACCTGTTTCTGGGATTTCTGGTTCTTCTTTAATATTACATATTAGTTCTAAGCTTTCATCATCACTAAAGTCGTCCCCTTCTGTAGGATATGCTGTAACTAAGTTGTCAAATGTCCCAAAGGCTTCTGCAGGCACTTCAATATTGTATGTTAATTGTAAGCTTTCCTGAGGACTAAATATTTCTTCCTCACCTTCCAAATCCCATGTTATAACTCCTGAGCTATATACCCCATTATCCGAAATCTCTTTTAAATATTCTTCTAGAACAGTTTCATCTAGTTGATCAACTATCTTATCAATATTTCCATTACCCTCTCCCACGTTGGTCACTGTTACAGTATAACTACCATTTGCATATGTTTCATCGTCTACGATAATACACTGAGGTATAGCTGTTTTTTTAATTGTCCAGTCTGGATTTGTTTGGATTACTACTGGACATGAACAGTCAGATTTAATACATACATCCCAAGTACATAACACTCCTAAAGGATTACCAACTTCACATTCTTCGCCGAGTGTTGAATCTAATTCTCCATCACCACATGACACTGGTTCTGCATTTATTGTAAAGCTAGTACTTAATTCACAATTACTCCCTCCTTTACCTTTTCCATCTTTCCAAGACACATTTATACCATATGAACCCGTGGTAATGTTTTCTAGTCCAGGATCTAGTAAGATTTCAATATCTTGACCATCTATGGTATAACAGGTAACATCCTCAGTTGGTCCACATGTTGGGACTGATGTACCATTAACAGTTATTGTAACTTCACCCAGTCCGTCTGCATCTGAGGTGTTAATAATGATGGGATTAAGGTTAACTCCATATCCATAGGTCCCTGATGGTTGATTAGCCCAGTTTCCACCTTCACAAATGTTTTCTACTGTTTCTTCATTTATTGTAAAGCTAGTGCTTAATTCACAATTACTCCCTCCTTTACCTTTTCCATCTTTCCAAGACACATTTATACCATATGAACCCGTGGTAATGTTTTCTAGTCCAGGATCTAGTAAGATTTCAATATCTTGACCATCTATGGTATAACAGGTAACATCCTCAGTTGGTCCACATGTTGGGACTGATGTACCATTAACAGTTATTGTAACTTCACCCAGTCCGTCTGCATCTGAGGTGTTAATAATGATGGGATTAAGGTTAACTCCATATCCATAGGTCCCTGATGGCTTACTAGCCCAATTGCCCCCTTCGCAAGTATTGACAGGCTCTTGCACTTCAGGTTTACAATATCTATACACAACAAAAGGATTGTTACAATCTGGATGGTTCCCCCAACAATATTTAGCACCAGATCTTTTACAATCAGCACTACTCTCATGGTTACCAGAAACTCCACAGCTTACATAGCCAGAGGGACAAGAAGGAGGATTACATTTTTCAGGATCCCCAGAGCATACTCCACTTACTTCATTACATCTCTTACATGCACAATCTAAATGACTCATTACTACTGTAGGCCATTCACACTTAACATCTTTACAGTCGCCCTCACTAGGAGGTCCATCTTCAGGTACACAAGTACCTGTATAGCAGACTTCGTTCGAACTATCCCAAAAGCAATGTCCACTTGCATTACATCCATCTTTATTACCATTGAATTGACTACAGCTGTAAATCCCTGAACCTGCACTTTCTCCACAGTACTTTGAGGTACACACCCATCCAGACACACAACCAATATCTTTATAACAACAACTCCCGTTGCCACCACCAGCATCACTTTCCGTAGGAGCTAAACTCTCCTCTTGAGTAACTCTCCATATTATAAAACCACCCCCACCAATGACTAAAACAGCAAGAACTATTAATAATATAGTCCTAACCTTCTTAGTAATAACC
>WOZL01000051.1 GCA_011620305.1 Candidatus Dojkabacteria bacterium
GACATATCCGTCATATTTTTCTGTAGAGACTAAACCATTAGGACAACTACAGAAAGTTCTTACAATATCTTGGTATGTTTTAGTTCTTACTCTATATACAGTCTCATACAGAGTCTCTGCCTGTCTTTTCATAATAGAGGACGGAAATTCTACTCTTACACCAACCTCCACTTTGTCATAAATATATTTAATGTCATATGTATCTGCCAACTTTTGCAACCATCTTGCATTGACACGGCCAGGAGCAAGCAATACCTTCTTACCTTTAATTATATTTCCTTCTGATGTTTTTACCCCTACAACCCTTTTATCTTCTACAACGATATCTTCTATCTTAGTCTGGTCTAATATCTCAACACCCTTTGAAAGAAGGTACTCTTGGAATTTCTGTATAAAGATCCTAAGTTTATCTGTACCAACATGTCTAGCCTTCCTAGTTACTAACTCTATATCGTTTAACTCCGCTTCTTCAATTAGCTTTTTTAACTCTTCTGTTTCTTTAGGAAAATACTCAGCATCAATCCCATATTCATTAAATATGGTATCTACATAGTCTAAAATCTTTTGATATTCAAATTTGGAGATTAAATGAAAAGCCTTCTCATGAGAGAGATTCGCAGTTAATGTAAGCTTTCCGTCTGAAAAAGTACCAGCACCACCAATACCAATCATTACTTCACTAGGCTTCCTGTCCTCTATCTTCTTACCCATATCTATTAGCGCTATCTTCCCCTTAGGATCTGTCTTCAGGATCTCATTACATGCAAACATACCTGATGGACCCGCTCCTACTAGAATATAGTCATACTGTTTCATTGTATATGTGTTCTTAGCTTACTATAGAATATACTTCTTAAAACAATAGTATTCAATAGTAAAACGAGTCTCTATGTTATTCCAACAAGCCCTATGTACTCCTCTTTAAAGTAAGAATATTTTTCTTCTGGCATTAATAATACCTTGTCTATTCCTAATTTTCTAACAAATTCTGGCTCATGACTTACTAGTATAACAGTACCTTTGTATTCTTTAAGAGATTCTAAAAGAATTTTCTGAGAATCAGGATCTAAGTAAGTAGTAGGCTCATCTAAAAGTAATACGTTGTGTCTACCTGCGAAAAGTTTAGCCAAAGCCAATCTTGTTTTCTCTCCTCCAGAAAGAGTCTTAACCTTCTGATGAACCATCTCTCCGGAGATAAGGAATCTACCAAGAAATGCCCGTCTATCCATATCACCCCAATCTAAACCATATATATCTTCAAGAACTGTATTAGAATACTTTAAATCTTCATACTCTTGGGAGTAATATCCTACAGAAGTACCAGCTCCCCATGCATACTTTCCTTTTGTTGGTTTTAATTTACCAGCCAATATCTTAAGTAAAGTAGTTTTACCTGCACCATTCTTACCTATAATTGCAAACCTCTCTCTCTTTTCTACATCAAAAGATATGTCTTTAAGAACAGGAATTCCCTTTATATATTCTTTGGAAATACCCTCAACCGTAAGAACATTCCTACTACAGTTCAATGGTGTAGGTATCGATATCTTCATCTTTTTACTTTTTACTAACTTCTTCTGTATCTGCTTTGCTTTCTCTTTTTCTTTCTCAGCTAATTCAAATTTTTTAGCTGCTTTCACTTTTTCTTTGGTAGAACCCCTTCCTGCTAATATCTTTGCACTCTCATATATCTTCTTTGCTCTTCTTTCTTGATTCTTTAAACTCTTTAGTAGTAACTCATCTCTAAGTGCAATCTGCTTTAAGAATTTTTCATAGTTACCCTTAAAGACCTCTACCTTAGATTCATTCTCGTTTAGAAACCATATCTTAGAAATACCCTTGTTCATAAGTCGTAGATCATGAGATACCACTATTACTGCGTTAGGATAATTAACAAGATATCCCATTAACCACTGTGCAGAGGGAATATCTAAAAAGTTTGTTGGTTCATCTAGTATTAAAAGGTCTGATTTCTCAAGTAATATTCTAATAAGTTCTACCTTAATCTTCTGACCTCCTGAAAGCTCCTTTAAAACAGAGTTACTGTTTTTGTCTTTCATATTTAAATTGTTCAAAAGCTTGTTTATTTCCCATTCTTCAACTTGAATACCTCTCTCTACAATTAGATATTCACCAATACTTACACTGTACTGACTACCATCTATCTTACTTAAATTTCTCTCACTAATCTCCTTGTGCACCTCTTGAGAAAGATATGATAAAGTACCATTGAAATTAATCTCCCCTAAATCTGGTTCCTCCAATCCCACTATTATCTTCAACAGTGTAGATTTACCAGCACCATTAACACCAACAAGACCAACCTTCTCATATTGGCCTAGAAACAGATTAACTTCTTTTAATATCTTTCTCTCTCCTCTGCGAAGAGAAATGTTTTTAATGGTAAGCATAGCTGATGATTATATCTTACTAGCGAAAAAATTTGTATTTCTTTTCCCAATACTGTTAAATTAATATAGCGAAGAATTTAATCTTTAACATATTAAAAGATGAAGAATTACTCTAAAGGTACTACTCTTCACAAGGTTTTGGGGATATCAGCAATAACCTTAGGAGTACTTTTACTGCCATTTGTTACTTTACAAATATTAAATACAATATTTGATGATACATCTCCTGATTTTGACCAAGAATTTCTTAATTCAAGATATATATCAGAAGATATTGCATCAGATACTTTTGAAATAGAGGAAGAAGAGATATCACAAAAGAATATTGCAAATGAGAAACAGGGAGTACTAAAGGTAGATGAGAACAGAAAGGTAATATCTTTTTCAAATGAGCTTTCAGAAGCAGAGATTAAGGAAATAGAGGAGACATACGGGGTCAGATTTCTAGAACTCAGTAACGTTGGTAAGATATATGTCATCTCTGTAGACGAAGAAAGTTCTCTGACTTCCCTCTCTGATGATTACTCAGCAACAGTCGAAACAGACATACCAGTAAAAATTGCTGCTGACAGTATAGATTGGGG
>WOZL01000038.1 GCA_011620305.1 Candidatus Dojkabacteria bacterium
ACATTTCTAGTAAAAACCGAATACTTCAACAGGAGGAAGGTGTGATTATTTATAAAAAACAATAGTACTACCTTTTTCTGTATTGTATACTCAAATATGCAAAAAGAAGAAAAATACCAAATAGTATACATGTCCCATGGAGGTGGTCCATTACCCATATTAGGAGATCCTAGTCATAAAGCTATGATTGAATTTATGAAAAACTTACCTCCATTACTAATTAAACCTGAACTAATTGTAGTTATAAGTGCACACTGGGAAGAAGATATCCCAACAATAATAGGAGGAAGTGAACCAGGACTCTTTTATGACTACTATGGATTCCCACAACAAGCATATGAACTTAAATATCCTGCTAAAGGAAGTCCTGAATCTGCAAAAAAGGTTTTAGATATGTTAGAAGAGAAGGGAATAGAGGGTAAAATAGATTTAGAAAGAGGTTTTGACCATGGTATGTTTATCCCATTGAAATTGATGTATCCAAATGCAGATATCCCTTGTATACAAATTTCTTTAATTAAGGGATTAGATGCTTCCTTACATATAGAAATGGGAAAAGCATTAAGAAAGATCTTAAATGGTAAAACATTAATCCTTGGTTCTGGATTCTCATATCATAATATTATGGCTTTCTTTGAACAAAGAGATAATTCAACAGATACTCGTAATGATGAATTCCAAGATTGGTTAATAGAAACTACAACTGGAAATATATCTCAGGATGAAAGAGAAAACAGACTAATTAACTGGGAGAAAGCTCCAAATGCTAGATACTGTCATCCAAGAGAAGAGCATCTATTACCCTTACATGTATGTGCTGGTTTAGCAGGTAAAGAAGGAAATATCGTTTTTGATAACAAAATACTTGGAAAAAGGGGTATAGCTGTAGCATGGTAAAAACAAACTATATCAGCTCATATCTAAATCTAGTCTTACTTCTTCTTCTACATTCTTAATATCTATTCCAAAATCTTTTAATAAATCCTCCTCTATACTTTTCCCTCTATCTTCCTTATTTAAAATATAAGAGAATAATCCTTTTATGTAATCTATTTTGTCTCCTTTTAGCTTTAAGATGTGTATGTCTTACCAATTTGAATATATTCTATAAAGACCAATAGCTTATATAGAATCAATCCTATCCTCAATATCTTCCCAGTCAACCACCTCGAATTCTTTTTTATGATATTTACCTATTCCTCTCTTTTTACCAAAGATATCGAATGGAACCCATTTACCATTATCAAGCAATACCTCATTCCAAGCATGTCTCATTTCTGGATTACTTTCTATATACCTTCCATGAATAAGTTTAGTAGGAATACCAAGTTTTCTTAAGACAGATGCTACAACAGTAGCACGAGATCCACATGTTGATTGATGTTTTTCAATTATCTGTCTAGCCGCAATCAATCTAGACTCTCGGATATCGCTTGATTTATAAATTTTATATTTATCAGGATCAAATTCAGCAGCAATTATACGAAGTATCTTTTTAATATATTTCTCATCCACTACTGTTTTATCAACTTTTTTTGCTTTTTCAACCAGCCATTCAGGGTAATCACCTGTATATTTGCCTAACTGTAGAAATTTTTCTCTATCATTCATAATCAATAATATCACATAGATCCCAAACATATATGTTCCCAAAACACTTTGGTTATTCCAATTAGACCTATGAATTATGTTCAAAGATACTTAATAATTTCATTATATAATTCCCCTAATGAGGAAATTAAAGGAAAAACCTAATCATTTCAATGATATTACAATTCCAAGGATTACCACATCTAGAAAAGTTATCTATTTCGACGAAAGTGGTGAAGAAAAAATGCCAAACATAGAGCTTGCCTATGATTCCCCCGATAGATATTTCATATATACTGCAGTTACTTTTAACAACTATGATGTTGAGAATCTAGAAAACTATTATTTCAACCTTAAAAGGAAATATCTGGGTGGAATATGTGAAATTCATTCAACAGAATTTTTTAGACGACCTACTCAAAATAGAATTCTATTTACTAAAGCACTGGCAGAATTCATGGATACTCTCCCCTTTTTATATATAACCGTAATTGTTGACAAAAAGGTTTTGTTCGATAGTTCCTCTAGCACCAAAATCAAAAAACCCATGGAAACAACCTTTAAAAAAGCCCTCGGAATACATACAGAGAAAGGATTCTTGCACAAAGACTTCTATGATAAATCTATTAGAGAGATACTACGGATGACATCCAATCACTCTATGCGAGACATAAGTGACTACTATCCATTGAACCTAGCATATAAAACTATATTGGAGATGTATTTTCAAAAGCTTCTACCACAATATTTCAAACCTGTATTTAAGAATTGGGACCACATGAGTGCGAAAACAGAATTAAAATTTGAAACCTCTCCGAATAAAGAAAGAATACTAAAACTCACAGAAAATTTTAGATCAGAGGATTCAGACCTTGGAAAAATGCTGAAAAACAACATGTTTGACATTTCCTTCCCCTTTAAAAAAGCTCTATATATGGGACTAGAGATTGCAGATATTATTAGTTATGGTTACAATTTACAAAAATATAAGCGTTTAACACAAACTCCTATGTATAGACCAATTAGAAAAGTTTTGTTAAGACGAAATAAAGTTGTGAAAAAAGAGATGGGAATAGACTGTGTTATTGAGAAAAAAAAGAGGGGCTGAACGCGCCAACCCCTACATCTGAAAATATTCTATAACGAATTTGACCTGTGGTCAAGAATTTTGTATGAGTTACATACATATGAGACTCTAGTTAATTTTAAATTAGGCGATTATATGTTCTGTAAATTGTTCACTCATACCCTAAATTGAAACAATTTCCCCTTGGTGCTACACTTAGACATAATAAAAAACACCATCACTCTTAAAGATTCCTCATCTACGAACTTGTAAAAAATAGTTTAAATAATTTTTAAATAATTAAAAATATGGCAACTACAAAACAAA